>NZ_JBHUSF010000119.1:0-23996 GCF_042673295.1 Rhodococcus sp. NPDC057014 | reverse complement strand
ATCGTGAACAGCACCATCCCCGACGACAACGTTGTGCGCATCGCCGTGGACCTCGCCTGCCGGGCGCCGTCGGTACACAACAGCCAGCCGTGGCAGTGGACGTACGCCGACGGTCAACTCGACCTCTACACCGAACGCGGCCGTGTCCTGGCCTCGACCGATCCGTCGGGCCGGCAGTTGGTCGTCAGTTGCGGTGCCGCGCTGAATCATCTCCAGACGGCGCTGACCGCGCTCAAATGGGCGGTGGACGTCCAGCGTGTCCCGGAGGGGCCTCACTCCGGTCACTTGGCGACGATCCGGTTCCGTCACGACGCCCGGCCGCAGTCGCACGACTTCGACCTGCTCGCGGCGATCCGGCACCGGCATTCCGACCGCAGGCCCTTCGGTCCCGTCAGCGTGAAGGCGCCGCTGCCCGCCGCGTTGGACGACGTGGTGCGCCGCCAGGACGTCCACCTGACCGTGCTGCGGCAGGAGGCGCGTCCGGCGCTCGCCAGGGCAACCGAAGCGACCGCGGCCGCCAGGAAATACGACTCCGCGTATCAGGCCGAACTACACTGGTGGGCCGGTCATTCCATCGCACAGGGCGGAATACCCCCCGAGGCGCTCGCCACCGCGGAGAATCGGGACCGCGTCGACATCGGGCGCCGCTTCCCCGCCGGCCGGGACGCCGACGTCACCACGGAGACGGACCGTTCGACGGTGCTGGTGCTGAGCACCGCCACCGACGGTCGCGGTGAGTGGCTCCGCGCCGGTGAGGCCCTGTCCGCCGTGCTGCTGGAGGCCACCGTCGGCGGTTTGTCGACGTGTCCGTTGACCCACATGACGGAACTCCGTCAGGGCCGGGAGATCATCCGCGAACTGCTCCCCGACCGCGGGTTCCCGCAGGCGCTGATCAGGGTGGGCACCACCGAGAAGAAGTCGGCGCCGCGGCAGACTCCGAGACGGCCCGTCGAAGCGGTCTTCTCGGTCGGCCGGCGTGGCATCCGCCGGTGACGGGTCCGTCGGTGCGGGCGATCACCCGGTGAGATGGACGCGGCTGTGCGTGGCCGTTTCCACGTCGGCCGCGGTGGCCTCGATCAGTTGGTGCGCGAGGTCGGACAACGCGCGTGCGGTGGCCAATTCCTCTCCGATCTCGGGTATTTCGGTGTCGTCCGGGTTTCGGCGCGCGAGTCCGGACCCGACGAACGTGCGGGTGTCGCGGGTTCGGAGCCGGGCCTGTGCGCGGGTTCTGGAGCCGCCTTCTTCCGAGTCGTGTTCGTCGATGACGATCTCCACCAACCATGTCGTCGCGTTCATGTCCGGTGGCCTCCGTTCGGTGTGAGTGCGGGACCGAGGTGGTCCTAGTACCCAGTGTCCTACGGTGCCGGAGATCAATGAACAGTGAGAATGACGGGACGGCATAGGAATAGGCAGGGAGTCGTCCACTCCGTGCCCCTTTCAACGTATAGCGCACCGGGGGTCTTGCGGCAAGACCCGGGTCGTGCCGCAGACTTTCCCGTCGAAGCGCGAAGCGTGTCGAAAGAGGGGGTTTCATGATCGACGTGATCGTTGCCGGCGGCGGACCGACCGGCTTGATGCTGGCCGCCGAATTGCGGCTGCATGGCGTGGAGGTGCTCGTGCTGGACAAGGCACCGGAGCCGACGAAGGTGGTCCGCTCGCTCGGCCTGCACGTGCGCAGCATCGAACTGATGGATCAGCGCGGTCTGCTGGACCGGTTCCTCGCCGAGGGCACGCGGTACGAGGTCGGCGGCTTCTTCGCCGGCATCGACGCACCGTGGCCCGACCGGATGGACACCGCACACGGGTACGTCCTCGGCATCCCGCAGACCGTCACCGAGCGCCTGCTGGCCGAGCACGCCACCGAACTGGGCGCCGAGATCCGGCGCGGCTGCGAACTGGTCGGGCTGAGTCAGGACGAGGACGGGGTGAGCGTCGAGCTGACCGAGTCCGGCGACACCCGGCTGCGCGCCCGGTACCTCGTCGGCTGCGACGGCGGCCGCAGCACGGTCCGCAAGCTGCTCGGCGTCGGCTTCCCCGGCGAACCGTCCAGGGTGGAGACGCTGCTCGCCGAGGTGGAGCTGACGACGCCGCCGGAGGAACTGGCCGCCGTGGTGGCCGAGGTCCGCAAGACGCAGAAGCGGTTCGGCGCCATGCCCCTCGGGGACGGGGTGTACCGCCTCGTCGCGCCCGCCGACGGGGTCGCCGAAGACCGGATGGTCCCGCCGACCCTGGACGAGCTCCGGCGGCAGGTGCGGGCTCTCGCCGGCACCGACTTCGGTGCGCACTCGGCGCGCTGGCTGTCCCGCTTCGGCGACGCCACCCGGCTGGCGGACCGCTACCGGACCGGTCGTGTGCTGCTGGCCGGCGACGCGGCGCACGTCCACCCGCCGACCGGCGGTCAGGGCCTCAACCTCGGCCTCCAGGACGCGTTCAACCTCGGCTGGAAGCTGGCCGCCCAGATCAGCGGCTGGGCCCCGGACGGCCTGCTGGACAGCTACCAGACCGAACGGCGCCCGGTGGCCGCCGACGTCCTGGACAACACCCGCGCGCAGATGGAGTTGATGTCCACCGAGCCGGGTCCCCGGGCGGTGCGCAGGCTGCTGGCGGAACTGATGGACTTCGAGGAGGTGAACCGGTACCTGATCGAGAAGATCACCGCGGTCGGCGTCCGCTACGACTTCGGCGCCGGCCACGAACTGCTCGGCCGGCGGCTACGGGACGTCGCACTGAAGCGCGGTCGCCTGTACGGGTCGATGCACGACGGACGAGGACTGCTGCTCGACCAGACGGGCCGGCTGTCCGTGGCGGGCTGGGCGGACCGGATCGACCACGTCGTCGACGTCAGCGAGGAACTGGACGTGCCCGCGGCGTTGCTGCGGCCGGACGGTCACGTGGCGTGGGTCGGTGACGATCAGCGGGATCTGCGCGGTGTGCTGCCCACGTGGTTCGGCCCCGCCGACGCCTGAGGACGGACGTGTGACCTTCGGCCCTGTCATTGTGCTCGCCGTTATCGCACCGTTGTACGTGGGCCGGCGCACGACATCGGAGCCGGCGAAGGAACGAGGACACCATGTTCGAACACTCCACCGCATCGCCGCGCGAGGATCGTCACCGGTGGGAGGACGAGCCCGGCGAGTTCCTGTACGTGCATCCCGCGGGGTTCGCGCTCGCGGTAATGTCCGGGGCGGTGACGGCGGGCCTGGTGGTGCTGCTCGGTGCATGGCTCGCGACTCCCCTGGTCGGAGTCGGCGCCGCGGCGACGCTCGTCGCCACCGTGGGGTTGGCGGCGGCGATGCTGATGCCGCACCGGCCGCGGCGTCGCGGATCCGGTCCGATTCGTCCGGCCGCGCGCTGACCGGCCCGATGCTCGCCGGCGTAATCTGAATTCTCCGAGGGTGACGCGGCCAGGTCTGGAGGGTGCCCATGATCAGGGTGTTCCTGGTGGACGACCATGAGGTCGTCCGGCGAGGGATCGCGGATCTCCTCACCTCCGATCCCGAGCTGACGGTGGTCGGAGAGGCCGCATCCTATGCGCAGGCGATGGCGCGGGTGCCCGCCCTCACCCCGGATGTCGCGGTCCTGGACGTGCGTTTGCCCGACGGCAACGGAATCGAGCTGTGCCGGGAACTGCACTCGCTGATGCCGGAGTTGCATTGCCTCATCCTGACGTCGTTCACGGACGAGCAGGCGATGCTCGACGCGATTCTCGCCGGGGCCAGCGGATACGTCGTGAAGGACATCCGGGGTATGGAGCTGGCTCAGGCGGTCCACGACGTGGGGGCGGGCAAATCGTTGCTCGACAGTCGTGCCGCCGGCGTCCTGATGGACAAGGTCCGCGCCGACGCCGATGGGAAGGACGGCATCTTCGCGCACCTGACCAATCAGGAGCGGACCTTGCTCGCCCTGCTCGGAGAGGGGCTGACCAACCGGCAGATCGCCGCACGCATGTTCCTCGCGGAGAAGACGGTCAAGAATTACGTGTCCCGGCTGCTGACAAAACTGGGTGTGGAACGCAGGACTCAGGCGGCGGTGCTGGCCGCGAAGATGCCGTCGAAGCCGTCCGGCACCTGACGGCCCGATGACCGTTCCGGCTCCGGGTGAGGTCACCGGGTGGGACAATGCGTCGTGTGACCCGTCAACCGGACGAGCGCGACCGAGGCACCCTGCTCGGTAGCCTGTCCGAGCTGAGGCTGCGCGAACTCCTGACCGAGGTGCAGGACCGCATCGCGCAGATCGTCGACGTGCGCGATCACGTCGACGGCCTCCTCGAGGCGATGCTGGCCGTCACGTCGGGACTCGACCTCGACAACACGCTCCGCACGATCGTGCACGCGGCGATCGATCTCGTCGACGCCCGGTACGGTGCGCTGGGGGTGCTCGCCCCGACCGAGGGGCTGAGCGAGTTCGTCTACGAGGGCATCGACGAGGAGACACGGGAGCGGATCGGTGGCCTGCCCCGTGGTCGCGGCGTCCTCGGTTTCCTCATCACCGATCCGAAGCCGGTCCGGCTGGAGGATTTGTCCCGGCACCCGGTGTCGGTGGGATTCCCGCCGCACCATCCGCCGATGAAAACCTTTCTGGGAGTTCCCATTCAGGTGCGTGAGGAGGTGTTCGGCAATCTGTATCTCACGGAGAAGGCCAACGGTGCGCAGTTCACCGAGGACGACGAGGTGCTTCTCCGCGCGCTGGCGGCGGCCGCCGGTATCGCGATCGAGAACGCCCGCCTGTACGAGGAGTCCCGGACGCGGCAGGCGTGGCTGGAGGCGACACGGGAGATCGCGACCGAGTTGCTCGCCGGCAGCGACACCGCGGAGGTGCTGCAGGTGATCGCCGACGACGCGCTGGCCCTGACCGCCGCCGACAGTGCCTTCCTCGCGGTGCCGGACGATCCCGACATCCCGTCGGACGAGGTGACCGAGCTCGTGGTGACGGCGTCGGCGGGAACGGTGTCGGATCGGATCATCGGCCGGGCGATCCCGGTGGACAGGTCCACGTCCGGTGAGGCGTTCCGGGAGCGGACACCGTTACGCGTCATGGCGCTGGCCTTCGATCCCGGGTTCGAGACGGGGGCCCGGTTCGGTCCGGCGCTGGCGCTGCCCCTGCGTGCCGCGCAATCGGTGTCCGGGGTGCTGGTGACGCTCCGCCATGTCGATGCGGCGCCGTTCACGGACGACCAGCTGGCGTTGATGTCGGGTTTCGCGGATCAGGCGGCGGTCGCGTTGCAGCTGGCCAACAGTCAGCGCCGGATGCGTGAGCTCGACGTCCTGTCCGATCGCGACCGGATCGCGCGTGACCTGCACGACCACGTCATCCAGCGGCTGTTCGCGGTCGGTCTGTCGTTGCAGAGCACCCTGCAGCGGGCGAAGGCTCCCGTCGTCAAGGACCGGCTCGAACAGTCGATCGACGACCTGCACGACATCGTGCGGGACATCCGCACCGCCATCTTCGACCTGCACGGTGGTTCGGGTGGGATGACCCAGTTCCGGCGGCGGCTGCACGAGATCGTGGCCGAGACGACCGCGGATTCCGGGTTGCGCACGACCGTGCACATGTCGGGGCCACTGTCCGTCATCGACTCTGCGCTCGCCGAGCATGCCGAGGCGGTTCTGCGTGAGGCGTTGAGCAACGCGGTCCGGCACGCGGGGGCCGACACGGTGACGGTGAGCATCTCGGTCTACGACGATCTCGCGATCGAGGTCGCGGACGACGGCAAGGGATTCGAGGAGCACGTCGCCACCAGTGGGCTGGACAATCTGGCCGCCCGGGCGCGGGAAGTGAACGGGCACTGCGCCGTCGACTCGACTCTCGGCGGTGGAACCACGCTCCGGTGGTCCGCTCCCCTTCCGTGAGTGCTGAGCGCCGCGGCGGCTTCAGGGCACACACCGCCCCCGAGCCCGGTGTCAGGACACGGCGGCGGGCACCTGACGGGCGGGGTCGATGCTGTCCGGGCGTACGTTCTCGCCGAGGGCGAAACCCACCCCGCGCACGGTGTGGACGACATACGGAGATCCGACGGCCACCAGTTTCCGCCGGAGGGAGCAGATGTAGGCGTTGAGGACGTTCGTCTTCGATTCGACCGTCACACCCCACACCATCAGCATGAGGTCGCGTCGGGTGACGACCCTGCCGACGTTCTGCGCGAGCACGGTGAAGAGGATGAATTCCGTCCGGGTCAGGGTGGTCCGCAACCCGTCGTGGTCGGTGTCGTGCCGCTCCTCGCACAGGCAGAGATCCTGGCTGTCGTCGGGGGCCGGCGCGGGCACCTCGGGTTTCACACGGCGGAGGATCGCGCGGAGTCGGGCGACGAGTTCGTCCGCACCGACCGGCATCTCCAGCACGTCGTCGGCGCCGGCCTCGAGGAGGTCGCTGCGGCGGTTGCCGGAACGGAAGGTGCCGATCACGACGATGGCGAGCGCGAATCGCATCGTCTTCAACCCCCGGACCGTGGCGTCGGCGTCGAGGTGGGGTGATCGTGCGTCGACGATCACCACGTCGGGGGGTTCGATCCGCGACCGCACCGGTTCCGCGTAGGTGCGCGTGACGAAGAATCCTCCGTCCCGGAGGCGTTCGACGAGGGAGCTTTCCACGTCGGCGTCGATGAGCAGGACACGCGGCCGGGCGGCGGCCGGGCTCGACACAGAGTTCATGCGGATTCCTCCTGTTTTCGAGCCTCACGTCGGTGTGCCGATAGATCAACCCGGCGCCGAAGATCAAGTTCCCACGCCGCAGTTGATGACGATATCGAGAGGAACTCCCCTATCGTTACCGTGAGACCGCTGCATCACCCGATCGGGAGGTCGCTGTATGTCGGAACTGCGACACATCGCATTGCACGGGGACGACGTCGCCTACCGCCTGTGTGGTGAGGGCGAGACGCTTCTGCTCGTCCACGGGATGGCCGGAAGTTCGGCGACGTGGCGTGCGGTCCTCCCGCAGTTGGCGCAGCGCTACCGGGTGCTGGCCCCGGACCTGCCCGGTCACGGCCGTTCGGCCAAACCGCGCGGCGACTACTCGCTGGGAGCGTTCGCCGCGTGGTTGCGTGACCTGTTGCACGAGCTGGACATCGAACGGGTGACCGTGGTGGGGCAATCCCTCGGCGGCGGGGTGGCGATGCAGTTCAGCTATCAGCATCCCGAACTGTGTGAGCGCCTGGTCCTCATCGGCAGCGGTGGACTGGGACCGGACGTGAATTGGACGTTGCGGTTGCTGGCGGCGCCCGGATCCGAGTTCCTGCTTCCGCTGATGGCGCCCGTCGCGGTACGCGACGCCGGCAACAAGGTTCGCAGCTGGCTGGCGGCGATCGGGGTTCGGTCGGTGCGCGGCGACGAGATGTGGCACGCCTATTCGTCGCTGTCCGATCCGGAGACCCGGCAGGCGTTCCTGCGGACGCTCCGCGCGGTCGTCGACCATCGCGGGCAGGCGGTGAGCGCGCTGAGCCGGCTGTATCTGAACGCGGGTCTCCCCACCCAACTGATCTGGGGCGATTCCGACGGCATCATCCCGGTCTCGCACGGTTACGCGGCGCACGAGGCGATGCCCGGCAGCCGGCTTGCCGTCCTCGCCGGTATCGGTCACTACCCGCACCTCGAGGATCCGGCCGCGGTGGTCGGCATCATCGACGACTTCGTCTCCACCATGCCCGCACGCAGGTGACCTCGATCGACGCCACCCGGCGACGTCGTCGCCCCGGTCACCGCGTTCACGGTGACTCGGATCGGGCGGCGCGGATGCGTCGCCCGGTGACGAGGATGTAGATGCTGACCAGCAGCACCCAGGCGGGGAACGCCAGCGTCGTCCACAGGCTGAAGCTGACGACCAATAGCAGGGCCAGGGCGAGCACATACGTGGTCACGACGAGGAATCGCGGCATCAGTCCGGTCCGGAGCCAGATCGTTCCCAGCGAAATCATGAACACCGCTGCCATGCGCAGCGCGTAGACGTGGTTGATCTGCAGCATGATCTCGCGGCCGAAGTAGACGATCTCGTCCGCGGAGCTGCCCGAGTGCCGGGCGATCGCGAGGACGCCGCCCGCCACACCCATCGAGACGAAGCCCATCGCGAGGAACAGCAGCCCACTGCCCAGGAATACCGTCGCGAAGAAGCGATCCTCGAGGTCACCGAGACGGTCGCGGATGACGCCGATGAACCAGAGGAACGCGAGCCCCGCGAACGGGGCGAGCACGAGGGCCGTCTTGATCCGCGTCTCACCGCTTCCCACCCAGGGTGTTTCGTCGAACGGGTCGGCAGGCAGCGCGGTGTGCAGGAGGACGAGGCTGGCGGAGAAGAACGCGGCGAACACGATTCCCGCGACCGCCGCCGAGCGCGGAGTTCTCAGCCTGCGGAACTGTTTCTCGCGCTGCATGTCGGCCATGGGTCAATCCTCGCTCGAGGGGTGAGCGGGAATCACCGATTCGCGTCAACCGCCCCCGGGATCGGGTGCAGAAACCGACCGCCGCGTCTGCTACCACCGATTCGGTGGCGCGACCTGGCCTTTCCCTGTGGGCCGGTGCAGACGGGGCGTGTCGGTCTCCCGCTGGGCGGAACGCCGCATGGCGTGCCGCATTCCCGAGAACTGTGATGTCAATTACACATTCGCGAGACTTCGACCACCGAATGTGACCACCCACCCCTACCGCCCGGCTCGGACGCGCCGCAGTGCCGCGGCACCGCCACGAGTTCCCGTGCAGGTATTCGAAAGGACCCGATGATGGTCACCCATGAGCCAGACGGCGGACCGGCTCGGACGCGACAGCAGGACGCGGCCGACGAGCGATGGACGCCCCGACTGATCTTCTCGCTCGCCTCGATCGTGTTGCTGCTGGAGATGCTCGCGGTCAGCTACATGATGATCTCGATCGCCTTGCCGCAGATCGTCACCCACTACCGGACGACGCAGGGTGCATGGTTGCTCACGTCGTTCCTGCTGGTGGGGGCAATCACCTGCCCGCTGATCGGCAAGCTCGCCGACACCCACGGCAAGCGCAAACTGCTGTTGACGGCCGTCGGTCTGTCGGCGCTCGGGTCGCTGATCTCCGCGATCGCACCGACGTACGCGGTGCTGATCGCCGGCCGCGCCCTGACCGGGCTGCTCGTGCCGTGCCTGTTCCTGAGCTATTCGCTGATCCGCGACGTGTTCCCCGCCCGGACGGTGGCGCTGGCGGTCAGCATCGCCACCAGCGGCATGGGGCTCATCGCGATCCCCGCGCCGTTCTTCACCGGGTGGCTGATCGACAATTTCGGCTTCCGGAGCATCTTCTGGTTCTTCCTGGCCGGTCTCGTGGTCCTCGGCGTCCTGATCCGGGCGACGACCGGCGAGTCGACCGTCCGCCTGCGGTCGCGCATCGACCTGATCGGTGCCGCGCTGCTCGGCGCGGGACTCGCCGGCATCCTCGTCGGCGTGAGCTTCGGTCCGTCGTGGGGCTGGACGTCGGGATCGACCCTCGGGTTCGTCGCCGGCGGTGTCGCCCTGCTGGTGGCGTGGATCGGGTCCGCACTCGTGATCGCGGATCCGCTGATCGACATCCGGTTCTTCGGTAAGCGGCCCGTGTTCCTGACGGCACTCGGCGCCGGATTCTGTTACGGCACGTCCGCGGTGTTCACGATCATGCTGCCGATGATGTGCATGACCCCGGCGATCCTCGGGCTCGGCTACGGATTCGGCATCAGCGCAGAGGGATTCGCGATCTTCCAGGCGCCGTTGGGTGGTGCGGTGGTGATCGGTGGACTGATCGTCGGAACCCTGGTACCCCGTAACGTGCGGCCGCGGATCCTGATGGTCGTGGGCATGCTGGTGATGGCCGCGGCCTGCCTGCTCACTGCGACGATCCACGACGACAAGGCATTGTTGATCGGCTTCGCCGCCCTCCTGGGGGTGGGAATGGGAATGGGGTACGCCTCCGTCCCGAACCTGCTCATCGCCGCGGTGCCGCCGCAGTTGCAGGCGACGACGGCGAGCATGGTGGCGGTGTTCCAGAGCATTCTGCCCGCCATCCTCCCGGTCATCGCGTTCACCGTGTTGAACTCGCACATCGCGACCGTCGTGCAGGGCGCCGTCTTCTACACGGACACCGGCATCACCATCGCATTCGTGATCGGCGCGATCTCGGCGCTGCTGGGCGCGGTCGTCGCCGTCGCGCTGCCCCGCAGGATGTCGCAGCTGAGTGCACCCGGTGTCGAGTCCACGACGACGACCGACGCCGTCCTCGCCCACTGAGCCCGTGACCCACCCACGGTCGTCGCCACGTCCCCGCGCCGGGCGCGGCGGCGACCGCCGGGCGGGCGCTCCGTCGAAACCGCTCACCGGTCGTCGGCCGGGTGGGAGGCTGAAGCGAGGAAACAGCTCTCTGGTTCGACTCGCACGACAGGAGACCACCATGCGACTGACCACACTCGGCGACCTTCCCGGACGCATCGCGACCGGGACGTTCATCCTCCATTCGGGGATGCAGAAATGGTCGGCGGACGAGCAGACCGCCCAGGGCATTCACGGTATGGCGGCGGGTGCGTTCCCGTTCCTGAACGCGATCCCACCGGAGCGATTCGTCAAGTTGCTGTCCGTCGCCGAAATAGGCACGGGCGCAGCATTACTCGCACCGTTCGTGCCCACCGCCGTCGCCGGGGCCGCGCTCGCCGGGTTCTCCGGTGGCCTCGTGGCCATGTACGCGAGGACCCCCGGTCTGCGGAATCCGGGCAGCATCTGGCCGAACGAGAACGGCATCGCCATCGCGAAGGACACCTGGATGCTCGGGATGGGACTCGGCTATGTGCTCGACGGGTGGACGCGGTTGCGCAACCGCTGATCGTCCGGCGACGTCGATGTGCGCGTCACTGTTCCGGGACGGCGCAGAAGTCGCTGTCGGAGAACCCCGACGGTCGCACACCGAGCGCCTGGTTGAGACGTCCGCGGTGATTCTCCCAGGCGATGGCCGCGGCCAGCTCGGTCACCTGGGACTCGGAGAAGGCGGCGAGCAGCGAACGCCGCAGGTCGTCGCCGATGTGGGCGGGGGTGCGTGTCATCGCGTCGGCGAACTCCAGGACCAGCTTCTCGGTGTCGTCGAACGCGGGGCTCTCACGGAATGCCGGCAGGGCGCGCAACTGGGCGTCGCTCACCCCGAGCGCACGGCTGAACGCCGATCCGATGTCGAGGCAGTACTCGCAGTTGGTCAGCGCCGCCGCCTTGATCTCGGCGAGCGCCTTCAACCGCGGGTCGACCCGGGCGCTCGCCGCCAGCGCGACCTCGTGGAATCCGACGGCCGCGAGCAGTTGCGGCCGGCGTCGCAACCAGCGAAACAGGTCGGCCCGGTTGCGGCGGGCGGTGGGAAAGACGCGGCGAAACGAGTCCATCTGACCGAGGACGCTCATGCTGTCGGTTTACACCCGCCGCCGGACCGAGACAACCCCCGGGCCGTTCGGCAATCGCCGCGTCCCGGCGGCGGCAGTGTTCTACGTTCGGAGTCGAGGCCGACCCCGCCGCACCCCGAGGAGTCACCATGAAGGCAGTCGTCTGCACCGAGACTCGCCTGGAGGTCGGTGACGTCCCGGCTCCGGTCCCGGCCAGGGGGCAGGTGCTGATCGACGTCTCCCGGTGCGGGATCTGCGGCTCGGACCTGCACGCCCGCATGCACGCCGACGAGATGGCGGAACTGGCCGCCGCGACCGGCTACCGCGACTTCATGCGTTCACACCAGCGGGTGGTGCTGGGTCACGAGTTCAGTGGCACCGTTGCCGATTACGGGCCCGGCTGCCGGAAGCGGTGGCCGGTGGGTACCGCGGTGGTGGCCTTGCCGGTCGTCCGCACCGGAGCCGGGGTTCACCTGACCGGCCTGTCGGCGTCGGCGCCCGGCGGCTACGCCGAACAGGTGGTGGTGCAGGAGTCGATGACGCTGCCGGTCCCGAACGGCCTGACGGCGGAGAAGGCGGCCCTGACCGAGCCGATGGCGGTGGCGTGGCACGCGGTGCGCAAGGGTGACGTCGGCAAGCGCCGGAACGCGATCGTCATCGGGTGCGGCCCGATCGGGCTCGCGGTGATCACCATGCTGAAGGCGACCGGTGTCCGCACCGTGGTGGCCGCCGACTTCTCCACCCGCCGCCGCGAACTCGCCCGGCAGTGTGGTGCCGACGTCGTCGTCGACCCGGCCGTGGCCTCGCCCTGGACGTCGTATCCGCGACGTCGGGAGACGACCTCGATCACGGACGTGCTCGGTCTCGGACTGGACACCATGGAGAAACTACGCCGCATCCCGAGGCTGCCGTGGTGGCACGCCTTCGCGCTCGCCGACACGGTCGGCGCGACACCGTCCGGGCCGGTCGTCTTCGAATGCGTCGGCATGCCCGGCGTCATCGACGGCATCCTGGCCGGGGCCCCGCTGCGGTCCCGCGTCGTCGTGGTCGGGGTGTGCATGGAGACCGACACGTTCCGGCCGGCCGTCGCACTCAACAAGGAGATCGACCTGCGCTTCGCCGTCGCCTACGACCCCCGCGAATTCCGCGACACCCTCCACATGCTCGCCGACGGAAAGGTCGATCCGACACCGCTGATCACCGGCACGGTCGGCCTGGCGGGGGTCGAGCCCGCGTTCGCCGCACTGGGCAACCCCGAGGTGCACGCGAAGATCCTGATCGACCCCGAGATCAGCACCGCTTCCCTGTGATCCGCCGCCGACCATGAACTCCCACCATCCCCGCCTCCGATGGGTCGCCCCGGCGCTGCTCCTCGCCCTGATCTATGCGGCGTCGCTCACCGTGTACGGGTTGAGCAGCCGCACCGGCGAGGACGAGGGACCGTTCGAGGGCAGCAACGACGAGGTCGTGGTCCTGGTGACGGCGAAGTCGCTGCAGCCGACGACCGACCGCGTGCAGGCCGAGGTGACGATCGCCGTCGGCGACGAGTACCTGCACGCCAACGGCGACACCCTGAATCGGGACATCACCCTGCTGCTCTTCCCGAGCACCAGTCACGAGGAGATCGTGTTCCGGGCGGGTGCCGCGCCGACGACGTTCGACACCGAGTTCATCGCCACCGGCAACGCGGCGTACTGGCCGTTCGACCGGTTCGAGGTGAACCCGATGGTCGTGGAGGCGTACGAGGGCGCCGGCGCCGACCGTGCACTGCTGCCCACGGGCCTCCTCGTGGACGGCCGAGTCGACGGATGGAAGGCACGGGCCGACGCGGTGACCGTCGACACGGACCTCTCCCGGAACGGCACCGGCGCCGCGCTGCTGTTCGCGCGCACGGGCGGAAACCTGATCTACGCCGGCATCCTCCTGCTGATGATGACGATCCTCGCGGGGCTCGCCGCGTTCGTCGCACTGCAGACGTTCCGGCGCAAGCGGGCCGTCAACACGGACATGCTCGGATGGATGGCGGCGATGCTGTTCGCGGTCGTGCCGCTGCGCGGAATCCTGCCGGGAAGCCCGCCGATCGGGTCGTGGGTCGACATCGCCCTCACGGTGTGGGTGGTGTCCACCCTCGTCGCGTCATTGGCGTTGTTCGTCTTCTGCTGGTGGCGGGACAGCGAGCAGCCCGATCGGCCCGAGGTGGTTGCCACGAGCGCGACGGATTCGAAATAGTCGAGCACATGGTGCGCCGGACGGGACGAGTGTTGCCGCCGTGGTATCTCGGCCCCGTCAACAGGGTGATCGTCGGCCTGCATCGGCTGGGGGTTCCGATGCCGATGCCGGCGCTCACCGTGCCGGGCCGGAGGACGGGGGTGCCGCGGTCGACGCCGGTCTCGCCGTACGAGGTGGACGGCCATACCTACGTCGTCGCCGGGTACGCGGAATCGGATTGGGCGCAGAACGCCCGGGCGGCCGGGCGCGGCGAGCTGACCCGCGGGCGCCACCGCGAGCGTGTTCGGCTAATCCCGTTGCCGGTGTCGGAGCGGGCCCGGATCCTCCGCGAGTTCCCGATCCGGGTGCCCCACGGGGTCACCATGTTCCTGAAGGCCGGGACGGTCGCGAACTCCTCTCCCGAGGCGTTCGCGGCCGCGGCCGACCGGTGCGACGTGTTCCGCATCGAGCCGCTGGACTGACGCTCACCGCACTTCGAGTGTGCCGACCATGTTCGGGTGGTACGTGCAGTGGAAGGCGAAGGTGCCCGGCTGGCCGGGCACCGTGAACGTCGCGGTCGCGCCCGGCTCGACCTCCACGTCGAACAGGTCGCCGGTGTCTGCGGTCACGGTGTGTTCGGCGGTGTCGTCGTTGCGGACGGTGACCTGTTCCCCCGGTGCGAACGTGCCGGGCAGCGTGTACTTGAAGTCGCTGATCACGATCTCCCGCGCACCCGCAGGCATGGACATCGGCATCGACATCGACGGCATGTCGGTCATCATGTGGTCCCCGCCGTGCTCCGATTCGGAGGAAGCGGAGGAGTCGTCGCTGTCGCTTCCGCAGGCAACCAGCGCGAACGCGGCCAGCAGGATCGGCAGGACAAGTGTCAGTACGCGTTTCATGGTGGTCGCCTCCGGGGTGCCGGTGGGAACGGATGCCCGACGCCCCGTTCCTCGCGGGAGTAGTACCCGTTTTCCCGGCAGACACCCCTCGGTGTGCGTGGTGGCTCGTCAGCCGCCGTTCAACGCCTCCTGCGTCTCGAGGTTCGTGACCGGGGTGCGGAGCGAGGCGACGGCGTCGGCGTAGAGGGAGGACTTGATCTCGCCCAGCGTGCGGCCACGCGTCGCGACGAGTCCCTGAGCGTGTGCGACGGCGTCGGCGAGCACCTGCTGCTCGGGGGCGACCGCGTCGACGAATCCGAGTTCCTTCGCCGCGATGCCGCCGTACCGCCGGCCGGTCACCAGGGCGGTGTGCACCGCCCTGGCGGGCAGGCGGGCCGCGAGCAGTGCGATGCTGCCGGGTGCGTAGCTCGCCCCGATGGTGATCCCCGGCAGGCAGAAGTAGCCGCGGTCCTCCCGCATCACGCGGTGGTCGTGTGCGGCCGCGAGGATGGCCCCGCCGCCGAAGGTGTGCCCGGTCAGCGCGGCCACGGTGGGCAGCGGGAAGGTGAGGATCCGCGCGAACAGGGCCTGCACACGGTCGATGTAGGAGTTCAGCTTGTCCGTGTTGGCGAGGACCCAGGCGGTATCGAGTCCGGTGGAGTAGAACTTTCCGACCGCGGTCGTCACCAGGGCGGCGGGGCCGTCGTGCTGCTCGACCCGGTCGAGGAGTCCGTCGACGCTCGCGATCCAGTCCGGGTGGAAGGCATTCTCGCTGTCCCGTTCCCCCTCCTCCCCGAAATACAGGACGAACACATCACCCGAGCGTTCCAAGTACGGCATGCGGCGAGGCTACCCGCAGACCGTCGGGCTGCGCCCCTCGAACACCCACCGGTGGGTGAAGTTTCAACTGTCGCGGGGCCGGGTATGTCGATCGACACACAGCTGAGGGGTGGACCATGAAGAGCGGAACAGGCATTGCCGACACCCGCACCGTTCGGGACTACATCCACACGGTGGCCAGGAGCGTTCACGCCGATTCCATCGACTGGTGGGACTGCGACGGATTCGACGCCGTCCTCGTGCTGCCGTTCCGGTTGCACTACCTGCCCGGCCGCAACGCGGTGCTGGCGTGGAACCGGACCTTCGGTTGGTCGCTCGGAGTCGAGGGACTGGGCCGCCGCAGCGTCGTCGTGATCGACGGTCTCGGCCTCGGCCGGATGCCGTCGCCCGCCGTGTGCGCGGAACGTGCGGTGGAGTTGATCGACGACTACTGCCGCTCCACACCGGCACTGCCGGGCGGGCACGGTGCAGGCCCCGCCGGGCCGGCCGCCGCGGATCGCTGTCGCCGCATCGGCAACGCCGCCGCCGGTGGCGGACGGCGGGACAGAGTCGTCAAACGACCGTGACCGGTGGCGCCGAAGGCCACGACGACAATGTGGCCCAACCGCATTCCTCCGCGCAGGAGCAGCCGATCGTCGCCGCCGAGCAGGGCGCGGCGCGCATCAGCACGGCCGCGCATCCGCTGGGCACACCCGGCCCGCGGTTCGACCGCCGGTCCCCGTTCTTCATCGGCATGGCCGGGGCCGCCGGTGTCGCCGTCACGTACGCGCTGATCGAGGTCGTTCTTGCGGCCCGCGGGGTGCTGGTGCTCATCGCCGTCGCCGCCTTCCTCGCGATCGGTCTCGAACCGGCCGTGTCCTGGCTGGTGCGACACGGGTTGCCCCGATGGGCGGCTGTCGCAACGGTTTTCGTTGTCGCGTTCGCGATATTGGCCGGGTTCCTCGCCGCGGCGATCCCGCCGATGGTGAACCAGGGCGGCGCTCTCGTGCACAACGCCCCCGACTACCTGGGCCACCTCGAGCAGCGTTACCCGGTCCTGCAGGAACTGAGCACCCGCTTCCACCTGCAGGACGAACTGCGCCGGGCGCTCGACGCGGGCAATGCGCCGGTGGTGCTCGGCGGGATCGTCGGCGCGGGCAAGTTCGTGTTCAGCGCCATCAGCGGCACGGTGATCGTGGTCGTGCTCACCGCGTACTTCCTGGCCGACTTCGGGCACATCCGGGCCTCCCTGTACCGCCTGGCCCCGAACTCGCGGCGACCGCGGACGATTCTGATCGGCGACGAGATCTTCGCGAAGGTCGGCGGCTACGTGCTCGGGAACCTCCTGATCTCGCTGATCACCGCCGTCCTCACGTTCGTGTGGCTGGTCGCCTTCGACGTCCCCTACCCGCTGTTGCTGGCCGTCCTCGTCGCCGTGCTGGACCTGATTCCGGTGGTCGGTTCCACCCTCGCCGGTGTCGTGGTGGCGCTGGTCGCCCTGACCGTGTCGCTGCCGGTGTCGCTGGCGACCATCGTCTTCTTCATCGCCCTCCGCCTGTTCGAGGACTATCTCCTCGTTCCCCGCATCATCGGCAGAACCGTCAAGGTGCCTCCGATGGTCACCGTCGTCGCCGTCCTGATCGGCGGGGCCCTGCTGGGTATCGTCGGGGCGCTCCTCGCGATTCCGGTGGCCGCCGCAGTGCTGCTCCTCGCCCGCGAGACGGTGTTTCCGCAGCTCGATCGAGGGTGAGCAGGCGCGGCGCGAAAACGGCCCTGTGGAAGAAGTTTCCATGTTCTGCTTACCCTGGAGACGTGGGATGCGCCGGGGCATGCTCGGGGTCGTGTCCCGAGCATGAGAAAGAGGCGCTGCATGTCGGTGATGAGTCCCACCGAGGCGATGTTCGTGCTGTTCGAGACACCCTCGCACCCCATGCACATGGGTGCGCTCGAACTGTTCGAGCCGCCGCGCGAATCGGGACCCGATCACGCCCGGGTGATGTACGAGGCGCTGATCTCGCAGGAGGGTGCGTCCGACACGTTCCGCCGGCGCGCCGTCCGCCCGCTGCGGGGCGCCAGTTACCCGTGGTGGTCGTTCGACGACCGTATCGATCTCGGCTACCACGTGCGGCACACCGCGGTGCCGGGGCGGGGACGCATGGAGGACCTGCTGTCGCTGGTGTCCCAGATGCACGGCATGCCGCTCGATCCGCAACACCCGATGTGGGAGATCCACGTCATCGAGGGACTCGCGGACGGGCGGACGGCCGTGTTCTCGAAGATCCACCTGTCGCTGATGGACGGCCCGGCGGGGCTGCGGCTCCTCCACCACGCGCTGTCGACCGACCCCGACGCCCGCGACTGCCCCGCACCGTGGACGCCCGGGGTGTCCGGCACGGCGCGGCGCGAATCCGCGCTGCCCGTCGCCGCGGTCCGGGCCGGGGTGCGGGCGGCCACCAGCATCGTCGGGGTGCTGCCCGCGCTCGCGAAAGTCGCGTACGACGGTGTCCGCGACCAGCATCTGACGCTTCCGCTGCAGTCGCCGCCCACGATGCTCAACGTTCCCGTCGGCCGGGCCCGGAAACTGGCGGCGCGGTCCTGGCCGATCCGCCGCCTGGTGTCGGTGGCCGCCGCCGCCCGCACCACGATCAACGCGGTGGTACTCGCGATGTGCTCGGGGGCACTGCGCCACTATCTCGTCGAGCAGTACGCGCTGCCCGAGGCGCCGTTGACGGCGATGCTGCCGGTCCCGCTCGACCTCGGCGGCACCATGATCGGACCGCGCGGCCGCGACCACGGCGTCGGCGCGATGGTCGTCGGGCTGGCCACCGACGAAGCGGACCCGGCCGCCCGCCTCGCCCGCATCAGCGAGTCGGTCGAGCACACCAATCGGGTGTTCGGGGCGCTGAGCCACACCCAGTTCCAGGTGATGAGCGCACTGGCGATCAGCCCGATCCTGCTCGAACCGGTCCGCCGGTTCGTCGACGACACTCCCCCGCCGTTCAACGTCATGATCTCGTACATGCCGGGCCCGTCGCGGCCGCGGTACTGGAACGGCGCCCGTCTGGACGCGGTGTACCCGGCGCCGACAGTCCTCGGCGGGCAGGCGCTGAGCATCACCCTCACCAGCCGGTCCGGTCAGCTCGACGTCGGCGTCGTCGGCGATCGGCACGCCGTCCCGCACCTCCAGCGGATCATCACGCACCTGGAGACGTCGCTGACCGATCTGGAGAACGCGGTCGCCGCGTCCGGCACCTGACCGCTACCCGGCCGGTTCCCGCAGGGAGGTGCGATTGCGGTTCCAGCACCGGGTGACGTGGTCGCCGACCAGGTCGTCGAACGCGAGACACGCCGCGGCCCCCAGCAGGACGTCGTCGGCCGCCGCGGGCCGGGCGGCGACCAGCCCGCCGGCGAGGTCCCGGCACACGATCTGTTCGTGCACGGAGTCGGCCTCCACGTGCTCGTCGAAGAACCGGGTGGCCGACGTCCCGAACCCGAGCCGGCGCAGTCCGGCGGCGTACTTCTTGCTCGGCAACGCGGACGTGGTCTCCACCGCGCACAGGTGCCCTACCAGGGCCCCGAGACGACTGCGGTGGAGACCGAACAGGGACAGCGCGTTCAGCGACGCCAGCGTGACGGCGGGCACCGCGTCGACGTAGTGCGCGTACGCGTCGGACAGTCCGAGTTCGCGCATCGTCGTCGCGAACAACGCCGAATGCATGCGTTCGGGTCGGCCACCACCGTATTCGTCGGACTGCACCTCCACCAGCGCCGCCTTCGGCGCGCCCGCGAGCCGCGGAATGCCGAGCGTGTGCACGTCCGCCTCTCGCAACTGGTTGAGGGAGCGGTGGATCAGCAGTTCCCGGAACTGGGTGAGATCCGCGTCGTGGGCCATGTGCCCGGACAGCCCCGGCGCGGTGCTGGGTGCGGTCATCTCCCACAGCGCCGCCACCACGTCGTCGACGCCCGTCGGTGGATCCGCGAGCGCGCCGATCGCAGCGTCGAACGGCACCTCCAGCGCCGACCGGGCGGCGATCAGGTCGCTGTCCCACTCCCACCGGTCGTCGACCCCGGCGATCCCCTGCAGGTGCAGTTCGTACAGGGCAGTCAGGCAGATCTGCGCGTCCTCGTCGAACAGGAACGCACGCGGGTCGCTCCGTTCCGCCGCGGCGAGAGCACGCGCCGCCCCCACGAACGGCTCGGCGTCGGCGGCGTCTCCGCGCAGAATGGGGAACAGGAGGCCGCTGACGGGACCGCGCGGCGCCGGACAGGGCATGGACGTTCCCGACTGCGGCACCGTGCCCGACGCCGACCGAGAGTGCAAGGTGGTCATATGAACTCCATTCCCACATCCGGGGCCGGCGAATCCGACGTGACCATCACCGTCTGCCCCGACGGCCCGCTCCTGGTGCGTGGTGCGGCGCGGATCCTCGACACCGACGGTAACCCGATCGGCGGCGGGCGGGCCACCGTGGCGCTGTGCCGGTGCGGGGGAACGAGCATCGCCCCGTTCTGCGACAGTTCGCACAAGAAGCGCCGCCGCCGCACCTAGAGCCCCCCGCTCCCTGACGAGAAGTGCTGTGGCACAGTCGAAAGCAGAAGCGGTGTGGTGCGGAGGCAATCCGATGCCGAAAAGCCTCCTGCCACCGTCGGCAGAATGAGGTAACGTCGGAGACCTGCACGGTTGAGCCCCCAGCCGCAATGGACGGGCACGGTCACCGCGCCTCCCCTCGTGCCTGTCTCCTTCGTCGCTCGACCGTGAGGAAACGACATGAAATCCGTTCTCAGTGCGCTGCCGACACCCCACGACCCCGCCATGAGTATGCCGCTGTTCAGCTGGGCGGCCGAACCGGAACACGGGCGACTCGTCGTCGACAGCGCGCCCGGCGCCGGGGGGATCCTGGTCGTCCGGATCTCCGGCGACATCGACGTCACCACTCTCCCGTCCTTCGGAAGTCACCTCGAGGAAGCGATCGACGATCGGTTGCCGTTCGTGCTCGACCTCTCCGACGTCCAGTTTCTGTGCGCGTCGGCGCTGCCGATTCTGGAGATCATGGCCGCCCGCGCGCACCGGCTCACCGTGCCGTGGGCGGTGACCGGGAACAATGCTCTCCGCAGGCCGGTGACGGCGATGAACCTGGCGGCGGTCATCCCGTTCTGCGCCGACCTCGAGGACGCGTTCCGGCTGGTTGCCGGTGGAATGCGGCGGGGTGGGCGCTCGGCGTGACCGATTCCGCTCCGCACGGCACGTCCGACTTCGTGGTGGTCGCCAACCGGCTGCCCGTGGACATGGAGACACTCGACGACGGAACGACACGCTGGAAGCGCAGCCCCGGAGGTCTCGTCACCGCCCTGGAGCCGATCCTGCTCGACCGGGAGCGCGGTTCCTGGGTGGGCTGGCCGGGGGTGCCCGACACGAAGGTCGAACCGATCGTCTCCGGTGGGATCGATCTGTACCCGGTGGAGTTGAGTTCGGACGCGGTGTCGCGGTACTACGAGGGCTTCTCGAACGCGACGCTGTGGCCGCTGTACCACGACGTGCTGGAGGCCCCGGTCTTCGACCGGGATTGGTGGCACACCTACCTGGAGGTGAATCGCCACTTCGCGGAGGAGACCGCGCGCACCGCGGCCGAGGGCGCCACCGTGTGGGTGCAGGACTATCAACTCCAGCTGGTGCCGCGCCTGCTCCGGGAGATGCGGCCCGATCTGACCATCGGATTCTTTCTGCACATCCCGTTCCCGCCGGTCGAGCTGTTCATGCAGCTGCCGTGGCGGAAGGAGATCGTGGAGGGGCTTCTCGGGGCCGACCTCGTCGGCTTCCATCTGCCCGGGGGCGCCCACAACTTCCTGTTCCTGGCCCGCAGGCTACTCGGGCTCGACGCCACCCCGGCAGGCGCCGGCGTGCGCGGCGCGCTCGGCCGGGTGACGCTCGACGACCGTGTCGTACGGGTCGGTGCGTTCCCCATCTCAGTCGACACCCGGCAACTCGTCGAACAGGCCGCCGACCCCGCGGTCGTCGAACGGGCCGCGGAGATCCGCCGGGAGCTCGGGAACCCCCGGAAGGTCCTTCTCGGCGTCGACCGGCTCGACTACACGAAGGGCATCGACCTGCGGCTGTCGGCGCTCGGCGAACTGCTCGACGAGCGTCGTCTCGACCCGACCGACACCGTGATGGTGCAGCTCGCCACCCCGAGCCGTGAACGCGTCGAGCACTACATGAAGATGCGCAGTTCCATCGAGGAACAGGTCAGCCACATCAACGGCGATCACGGGCAGATCGGCCGGCCGGTGGTGCACTACCTCTACCAGCCGGTCGATCGCCGCGAGCTGATCGCGCTGTTCCTCGCCGCCGACGTCATGCTCGTCACCCCGATGCGCGACGGTATGAATCTCGTCGCGAAGGAATACGTCGCCTGCCGGGCCGACCTGGGCGGTGCGCTGGTGCTCAGCGAATTCGCGGGTGCCGCCGCCGAACTCCGGGGCGCCTACCTGGTGAACCCGCACGACCTCGACGGCGTGAAGAACACGATCGTGTCCGCACTCGATCAGGAGCGGGACCACGGACGACGCCGCATGTCGCGGCTGCACCGGCAGGTGCTCGACCACGACGTGCACCGGTGGGCGCAGTCCTTCCTCGGCGCCCTGGCCCCGATCACCACCGACTGATCGCCGTCCGTCACACAGGCCTCACTCCGGATTCGTCGTCACCGATTCGACGATGCGGCGCGCCACCTCCGCCAACTTCACGTGCTCCTGCTGCGACTGTGCGACGAGGATCTCGAACGCCTGGTCCGCGGACACACCCCGCAGCGCCATCACGATCCCCTTGGCCTGCTCGATGACGGCGCGGCTCTTCATGGCCCGCGTGAGGCCCGTCACCTCGTTCCTGGCCAACTCCACGCTGCGGGCGCTCCTGAGCAACCCCTCGATCGCCGTGGTGTAGACGAGCAGCACCACGGCGTCGAGTTCACTGAAACCGTGATCGCCCTGCCCGTAGATGTTGAGGGTCCCGGCGAGGGCCTCGTCGACGGCGAGCGGCGCGGACAGGAAACTGCGCATGCCGGCCTGGTCGAGGTTGTCGGCGAGGGACGGCCACCGTGTCGCGGCCTCCCCGAGTCTCGCCTTGACGACCTTCCGTGTGCCCGCGACACCGAAGTAGTCGCCGTCGATGGCCTGGAAGTTCTCGATGTCGATCTGCCGGACCGCCTGGTCGGTGAAGGCGACGGTCTCCACGTGTCCGTCGCGGAGCAACGAAATTCCGGCCATGTCGGCGCCGGCGATCGCGTCCACCACCTGCTCACAGACCCGTTGCAGCAGCTGGCCCATCTCCACCTGTGAGCCGGAGTTCCGATTGAACTCGTCCAACGCGGTTGCCAAGGAGCCCAATTGGGCGGCTATCGTCGCCCCGTCGAGATCAGGGGACATCGACTCAGGGCGTTCACCCGCAGTCTCGGCCATTCTCGGATACACCTCGGATTCCGGGTGTAACCGACAGGACACCCACTGAACGAACGCAGCAGTTGTCTCTACCGTCGAGAAGACTTTACTCGACCCGGGAACCGACTTCGTCCACTGATCCCGTCGCCGGGCGCGGCCCCCGTTCGTCGGACGCGGTTCGAACGAGCCGATACGGTCGGCTCAGCCGCCGCCCAACTGCTCTCGCAGCCCGGACAGAGTGCGTGCCAGGATCCGCGAGACCTGCATCTGCGAGACGCCCACGCGCTGGGCGATTTCCGTCTGGGTCATCGACCCGAAGAAGCGCAACATCAGCACTCGCCGTTCGAGCGGCGGAAGTTTCTCCAGCGCCGGCCGCACCGAGGCGTGACTCTCCACGTTCGCCAGCTCCGGGTCCTCCTCGCCGAGTGTCTCGGCGAGGGGAAGGTCGTCGGGGTCATCTCCCATGGCCGCATCCATCGACAAGGTTTGGTAGGCATTCTTCGCGAGCAGGCCCTCGGACACTTCCCGGACGTCGAGTTCGAGTTCCGCGGCGATCTCACTGGCCGACGGTGATCGCCCCAGTTCCTGCGACAGCTCGTCGACGGCCTTGGCGATCAACGCGTGGAGTTCCTGCATGCGCCGGGGCACCCGCATCGACCACCCGGTGTCGCGGAAGTACCGGCGAACCTCACCCATGATCGTGGGCACCGCGTAGGACACGAAGTCGAAGCCCCGCTCCGGATCGAAGCGGTCTACCGCTTTCACCAGCCCGAGCCGAGCGACCTGCAGCAGGTCCTCGTGTGCCTCGCCGCGACCACCGAACCGGCGGGCGATGTGATCGGCCAGCGGAAGGCAGCGTGTGATGATCTCGTCGCGCAGCGCGGACGCCTCCCCCGACGCCTCCTCCAGGGTTCGCAGGCGCGCCACCGCGGGCGCCACGTCCTTGTAGTCGTCTCTGCCGGGACGGTGCCGTTCGCTGCGTTCCGAAACCGGTGACACTAGATGGTGCCCCGGTATTTGACCAGTTCCACCGCCACGGTCCGCTCGACGGACCCGTTACCGACGGGCCCCTCCGACACCGACACCCCATTCATCAACGTCTCGAGCACGTGCCAACCGAAACTCTCCCGGTTGGGCACCCCGCGTCGGCTCAGCGGTGCACTGATGCTCACGTGCAACCCGGTTTCCGTCACGGCGAAGGAGCACGTCAGTTCGGCACTTCCCGGCGTCGCCGCGATCAGTTCCGAACACACCTCGTCCACGGCAAGTTTGATATCGGCGACGTCGTCGAGCGTGAAGTCTCCCAGAACGGCG
>NZ_JBHUSF010000118.1:0-23998 GCF_042673295.1 Rhodococcus sp. NPDC057014 | reverse complement strand
CCCGAACGGTTCCGGGCCAGACCGGTAGCACCAGCCCTTCCCGGACCGACGGGAATCAACACCAACGTGTCTCAGACAGGTTGACAACTTCCGGACAGGGGGTGCCTGAGCACAGAAGTAGTGCGTCTGTGGCCATCGTGCGCCCAATTGTGTTCGTGACCAATCGAATTCAGCAGGCAAGCACGCCCTGAAGCCCGGGAACCCACTGCAGCTCGTCCCTCGGGCTCCGTGCGAGTCAATTTTCGCCGATTCCCACTTTTTGCAGAGACACGCGAATCCATCACCGCAGGTACAGGCGTTTTTCGCCCCCGCCCTTGAAAACGCTCGTTATCAGCGCTACCTTCGTCATAAGGTAAGACCAAAAGAACTTCGCGGGGCGGCTCACGTTCCGCGGGCAACACGAAAGGACCAACAGGTCGATGAGTGACTTCACGAGTGAGTTCACGGATGTGACGTACGAGGTCGAGAACGGACTCGCCTGGATCACGATCAACCGGCCCGACCGGTACAACGCGTTCCGCGCGCGGACGGTCGACGAGTTGGTGAAGTCGTTCAAGAAGGCGTGGGGCAGCTCCGAGGTCGGCGCGATCGCGCTCACCGGCGCCGGCGAGAAGGCGTTCTGCTCGGGTGGCGACCAGAAGCAGCGGATGGAGACCGGCGACTACGGCCCGTCCGACAGCGGTCTGTTCGAGGTCGAGGCTCTGCACCGCGTCCTCCGGGACGTCCCCAAGCCCGTGATCGCCGCGGTCAACGGTGTCGCGGTCGGTGGCGGTCACGTGCTGCACCTGCTGTGCGATCTGTCCATCGCCGCCGAGCACGCAATCTTCGGACAGAACGGGCCGCGCGTGGGATCGTTCGACGCCGGCCTCGGCACCGGCTACCTGGCGCGGGCCATCGGTGAGAAGCGCGCACGGGAGATCTGGTTCCTGTGCCGCCGCTACAGCGCCGAGCAGGCCCTCGACTGGGGATTGGTCAACAAGGTGGTGCCGGGTGACCAGTTGCGGGCGGAGGTCCGGGCCTGGGCGGACGAGATCCTGCAGCTGTCGCCGACGTCACTGAAGGTGCTCAAGCAGTCGCTCAACGCCGACACCGAGCACTTCATCGCACAGGGCAACATGGCCTACTCGACGCTCAAGCTGTTCGGTGAGTCCGCCGAGGCGATCGAGGGAATCAGCGCGTTCAACGAGAAGCGCAAGCCCGACTTCTCCAAGTTCCGCGGGGCCTGACGGATCGGGGAGGCGGGGCGTACGCGCCTCGCCTCCCGCCCGCCGCGCAGATCGAACCCCTCCCCCCTCACGCGAGAGAGCAGCCGCCGCTATGCGTTTCACCAGAGAGCAACAAGAGTTCGCGGTCGCCGTCCGCGAGTTCTGCGCCGCCGAATGCAAGACCCTCCAGCAGCGCGACCTCCTGACCGACGGCGGCACCCTGGCCAACAGTCCCGTCATCCTCGACAAGTTCGCAAGCCTCGGCTGGCTCGCCGTCTCGCTGCCGGAGGAGTACGGCGGGGGCGGCGCCGGAATGGTCGAGGAATGCATCTTCCTCGAGGAATCCGCCCGCGGCCTCGCCCCCATCATCGCCTACTCCACCGGTCTGACCGCCGCCCAGACGTACCTGCGCTACGGGACAGAGGAGCAGAAGCGCACCATCGTCGGCAACATGGCGGCCGGCAAGCTCGAGGCGATCGCCCTCAGCGAGCCCGGCGCCGGCTCCGACCTCGGGGGCGTCCGGATCAAGGCGGAACTGGTCGACGACCACTACGTCATCAACGGGCAGAAGACGTGGATCTCCGCGGCCCACATCGCCGAGCACATCCTCCTCCTGGCCCGGACCGACAACTCCGGCAACAAGCACCAGGGCCTGACCCTGTTCATGGTGCCTGCCGATGCGCCGGGGCTCGAGATTCACGAGATCAAGACCATGGAGGCCCGGACCTGCAACGACCTGTACTTCACCGACGTCGCGGTCCCGGCGAGCGCGGTCGTCGGCACACCGAACCAGGCGTGGCGACACCTCATGCGCGGACTGAGCGTCGAACGCCTCATCATCGCGACGATGGCGCTGGGCGGCGCCCAACGTTCACTCGACGACCTGATCGCGTTCGTCACCGAGCGTGAACAGTTCGGTCACAAGATCAGCAGTTTCCAGGCCATCCGTCACCGCATCGCGGATCTGGCCACGGAGATCACCTTCGCGAAGTCGTTCGTGTATGAGGTGGCGGAGCGGATCGATGCCGGCGAGGAAGACAACCTCAACCGCGAGGGGTCGATGGCCAAGCTGAAATGTACCGAAATCGCGAAGAAGACCGCACTCGAGGCAATGCAGATGATGGGCGGCTACGGATACACCCGCGAATACGGCATGGAGGAACAGGTCCGCCGCTCCCTGGCTCCGCCGATCTACGGCGGTACCAACGAGATTCAGCGCGAGATCATCAGCAAGAGCCTGGGCCTGTAGCCCTCGTTCCCGACCATAGGACCATCGTATGACCACCTCTCCCTTCGCGTCCGACGCCCTCGCGGGCAAGCGCGTGCTCATCACCGGCGGCGGCACCGGCCTCGGCCGCGGCGTCGCCCGGCATCTCGTCGACCACGGCGCCGAAGTCCACCTGTGGGGCCGCCGTCCCGCCGTCCTCGAGGAAGCCGCGGCGGAGGCGTCCGTGTCCCGGCCGGGTTCGGTCCACTGGCAGACCGTCGACGTGCGCAAAGCAGATCTCGTGTCGGCCGCAATGGACGAGATCTGGACGCTCCACGGTCCGCTCACCGGCGTGATCAACAACGCCGCCGCGAACTTCATCGCCCCCACCGAATCACTCAGCCCACGTGCCTTCGAAGCCGTCACCTCCACGGTGATGAACGGGTCGTTCAACACCACCCACGCCGCAGGCCGCCGCTGGATCGAAGGCGGGACCAAGGGCGTCGTCCTGTCGACGCTCACCACCTGGGTCTGGAGCGGCTCCGCGTTCGTCGTCCCGTCCGCGATGGCGAAAGCCGCCGTGCACTCGATGACGATGTCGCTCGCCGTCGAATGGGCGCGGTACGGCATCCGCCTCAACGCTCTCGCACCGGGACCGATCCCGACCGACTACGCGTGGGAGATGCTCAACCCGACCGAAAAGAGTGCCGTCGGCGCGACCCAGGCCGACCAGGTGCCCATGGGCCGGATGGGCACGATGGAGGAACTCGCCAACCTCACCATCTTCCTGCTGTCGGACGCCTGCGACTACCTCACCGGCCAGACCATCGCCATGGACGGCGGCCAGATGCTCGCCGGCCCCGGCACTTTCGCCGGCCTGACATCGATGAGCAACGAGGACTGGGCCACCGCCCGGGAAAAGAGCAAGGCCGCCAGCGAAGCCGCCAAGTCGCAGCGCGGAGTCTGATCACTCACAGACCGGGCCTGCCAGTCGGTGACGACAAGTCCCGGCCGGCAGGCCTTCGCCATGTGCCACTATCCAGCGTAGCCGTCATGCAGGTCGTCGGACGCAATCGATCGGAAAGACATGCATCAGATCACTGCCCGACAGCTTCGTCTTGTCCTTTACGTTCGCTGTACACCGGGCACAGCGACGTGACACCCTGTCGTTAGTCACCGGCTGCAGCGGAAGTACCGGTCGGCGGCCCCGAGAAGCCGGCTCGGAACTGGACCCGCGTCGGCAGGAAACCCTCCTCGCCGCCGAAAACCACGACGGAGACATACCGATGCTGGGAGCATAGTGACACCGCCACGATTCTCCGAATGTTTCTGAGCCCGTCTGAAAACGACCGTATTCGGGCGTCGAATCGAGCGTGTGCGACGGTGCAAGTTGGAGTCGACCGTACGCTGCATGTGTCGTTCAGCACTGCGCAGTCGCCTGATGGACGCACATTTCACACAATCCCGTTCGAGGCGCTGCGCGATCGACCATGGCAGGATTCATGATCGGCCACCTACCCGCGGCCTACGCGCTCGCGACTCTCCGCTGGGTTCCCTCAGTCGCCGACACTTCATCGAGGAAGTCAAGGCCATCGAGCCCGATCTCACGTTCGTCGGTGACAATTCAACCGTCGACCGGCCCGTTGCCGGCACGACGCCGACCAGCACGCCCCTGAGCGAACTGGCACCGGTCGGGCGCGCCAGCGCAGTGGTGCAGCCTGGTGAACACGCAAGCGTGTGGCCGCACAACTGCGGTTATTTCGGTGCGGATGCCTCGACGACCCTGAGCCAGTGCGCGTGGGACTTCGCTGACCACTGTTCGCGGCGTCGCTGAAACAGCACAGCGCCATCACGACCGATCCATTCTGGCAACAGTTCCTTGGGCAGTTGTGGATCAAGCCTCATAAACCTCTGTTGCAGACTAACCAGTTCGATGTAGGAAAGTAGCAGTTCATCGTCGTCGCGCGGCTCGGATGCGCCGTCCTCTGTGAGCAGTGTTCGGTAACTGTCTGCCAGGTCGGTCAGATCCCACGCTCGCTCGACAATCTCCTGGTTGCCCAGCCCTCCCGGACTAAGATTGCCGGTGAGAATGAGTGCCGATTCGGACAGACCGAGCGTCGAAACCAATTCGCTCAGTTCTCGCGCCCTGTCGACGTGCGGTGTAACCCACACTCCTGGAGTGGGATTGCCCATTCCCAACCAGGTCAGACCTCCGTTGAGACGGTTACGAACTGAGTTCTTGGGTTGTGGCACCGTGATCGTCAGCACGAGCCATTCGCCGTCCCATGGCGTCGGACCGTCAAGAAACGCATGCGACCTTTTGATGCCGTCGGCCGCCAACGCGCGACCGTGGTCGGCGAGATGCCAGCGCACCCCGCGACCGATGCGCTCACGTTCGATCCACTTGGCCGACGCGGCACGCGAGAGTAATTGCCGTGCGGCGTGATCCTCGATTCCCATGCCGCCGAGCACCTTCATCAGCGCGGCCGTCCAGGCGCCTTCTTCCGAGTCGTACAGAAATTCACCGATGACCGTCAACAGCA
The DNA here is from genome assembly GCF_042673295.1 of Rhodococcus sp. NPDC057014. NCBI lineage: Bacteria > Bacillati > Actinomycetota > Actinomycetes > Mycobacteriales > Nocardiaceae > Rhodococcus > Rhodococcus sp. NPDC057014. The sequence goes on along the minus strand of NZ_JBHUSF010000118.1, from coordinate 19,043 downwards.
TCGACCGCGCACTCGGCGGCGGCAGTGGCTGCTGAGCGAGTCGGTTGGATGCTATCAACGAATCCTCCTATTGTGACGCAACGATTGTACTCACTTCGACCCGCGAGAAGAACTCGTAGGCCTCCAACTTGTCCTCCAACGACTCGATGTCGACGCTCGACGCCGACTCGGGCGTCAATATCACGGTGACTTCTCGACGCAGTCCGGTGTCGTCGAGCGCGATATCGCAGGTTACGGGCATCCGGCTTGAGCTCGAGACAACCTGGTGCACTTCTTCTTTCAGAGCAAGTGCTCGCAATGCGGGCTTCGATATCTTACCCACCGGCGTCAACGGCAGCCGATCGAGCACCGTGACGTGGACCGGAGTAGCCGCTTTCTCCTGCACGTGTTCTCGGCAGAACTGCAACAGCTCGGCGGCTTCGGCGACAGACCCCGTCTTGAGCTGAACATAAGCAACCGGCATCTCCCCCTTCGCCCGGTCGGGCCGGCCCACCGCAGCCACCACTTCGACCGCGGGATGCGAGCCCAGCGCCTCCTCGATATCACGGGGATCGATGTTGTGACCACCACGAATGATCAGATCCTTGCTGCGTCCAGATACCCACACGAATCCGTCGTCGTCCATGGTGCCGAGGTCGCCCGTCCGCCCCCACACACCCCCGCCGGGCACACCGGCCACGAAGAATCCGGCATCGAGATGCGCACCAAGGTATCCAGGACTTACAGTCGGCCCGCCGATCAGCAGTTCTCCGTGCTCCCCCGGTTCGCAGTCACGGCTCCACCGACCGTCGATGTCGAGGACGACAGCGCGCACCTGGGAATGCGGCAAGGGCCGACCGGCCGAACCCACGCGCGGTTCCGCTCCATCGTTCGGATGGCCCGTGATCGTGCCGTGAAACTCTGTGCCTCCCCAACATTCGCGCAACCATACTCCGAACCGAGCGTGAAACGCCCGGATCAGAGCAGTCGAAACCGTGCTACCGCCGACGTTGAAGTCCGTCAACGTCGGCGGGCCTGTGGGTGTGGTCGCCGCGTTCAAGATCGCGAATGCCGTCGTCGGCGTGGCCATCGTCGAGGTCATGCGGTATCGCTCGACGATGGCCCAGAAGTTCTCGACAACGTCGCGCGATCGGAAGCCTCCGGAGGTCAATGTCAGCAGGGTCTGTCCGTAGACAACCGACCACAGGGCGAGCGCGATGCTTCCGCCACAGTGAAAGTTCGGCATTCCGTGACCGATGACGGTGTCTTCCTCGGAACCCATCAGCGCTCCGACGTTCCACGCAACGACGAGTTGGCCGCGCTGCGACATGCGCACCAACTTCGGCGCTCCCGTCGTACCGCCGGTGGGCATGACCATTGCATCCCGCTGAGGATCGTCCTCGACATCCACGATGCGGCCGCGATGTTCTGCCAATGCTGCGTTGAACGTACTGGTGTCACCGTCGACGAGAAGGACATCGTTCAGCGTGGGAACACTCGCCAGTACCACAGCGGCATCTACCCCGCGTTCCCGAAGGATTTCGCCGGTCGTGACCAGAACGGTCGCGGCAGTGCGATTCAATATATTGACAAGCGAAGCCAGTTCCAAGAATGGATTCAACGGCACGGCCCTGCCCACCCGTTGAGCACCCCAGGTGGCGAACAATCCCTCGGGTACCATCGGGACCATCACTGCGACCACACTCGGCGCACCCGCAGCACGCTCGAGGAACACCGATGCCGACGAATTCACGGCTACGAGCAGCTCGCGGTACGTGACCTCTCGGGTGGGCGTCATGAAGTCCGGGGCTTCGAGGTGCAGGATCGCGCTCTTGTTCGGGTGCCGACGAGCCGATTCTGCAATACACGCGTGGATCGTCGCGCCAGGTAGCAGTTGCTCGTGCCGCTGCTGTTCCACGTCGAGAATGTCCTCACGCGACCGGACCCGATGGCGTACCAATGGCCCACGCACGCCGACCTCAGACAACTGAGATACCTCCGTTCACACTGATCACCTGTCCTGTGATTCTGCGCGAGAGCGGAGACGCGAGGAACAGAATCGCATTGGCCAGATCCTCGGGTTCCGTCAGACCCAGCTGAGCCTGCGAGACGATCTTGTCGAAGATCTTCTTGCTGAACTCGGCATTCATGGCCCGGTCGTACGATCCAGTGTTGACGATGAGCGACGGCGTCAAGACGTTGACGCGAACGCCGTACCTCTTGGCTTCGACGGCGAGCGTTTGCGAGAACGTCACGATCGCTGCCATCGCGGCACCGATTCCGGTCTCGCCTGGGGTCGGGACCCTCGCTGCATCGGAGGCGATCGAGATGATGGAGCCGTGTCCGAGCGAACGCATCACGGGCACGACAGCCCTGCTCATCAGAATCGGCCCGACAGCCTGCTGTACCAGAATATCGATCAACTTCTCGGGTTCGATGTCGTGGAGCAACGTGGGTTGGTACTGCGCGACAGTCGAATTAACGAGAATATCGACTGCGCCCAGATGCTCCTGCGCCTGCCGGACGACGCCGTCAGCTGCTCCGGCCTCATTGATATCCGCGGCGACAAACAATACGTCGCATTCGGGATTGGTCTCTTCGAGTCTAGCGACTGCGTCCTTGCCGCGAAGTTCGTTGCGGCCGACCAGTACCTGCTTCGTCGCTCCTGCGTCCGCGAAGTATCGCGCGGTGGCGAGACCCACGCCGGACGTCCCACCCGCAATGAGGATGCCTGAGCCGGAGAAGTCGTATCCGCCCTGTGCGGACGGTTGCGGTGTGTCGGATGAGTGGGTCATTTAATGCTGCTCGTTTCCTTTGAAGAGGGTTGAGTTTTCTCCGTGATGGCCGAGGTTTGTCGCGGAGCATAGATTTTGACGATGTAGATTGCACTGAACGCGCCCAGCGTGCACAGTGCGAGGCACAGCGCACTGACCGTCCAGACTCCGCCGGCGGTCGGCTCGAGAGCCGTGGCCACAAGCGGTGCGAAGCCGGCAACCAGTGCAGCCAGCTGCATTCCGAACGATCCTGCGGTATACCGCACAGCCGCGGGCAGGCTCTCCACGACGAAAGCCGGGAAGATTCCGTTGACCACTGCGTGCCCCAGCCCGGCAACAAGGATCAGCGAGACGAATACCAGAGCGAGGTTGCCGACGCCGAGCATTGCGAAGTAGAAGAACAGAAGTACAGCCTCGCTGAGCAAGCCGAAGACGATGAGGCGACTTCGACTGACTCGATCGGAGAGTGCCCCCCACACCGGGTTCATGAGGACAACGACCAGCGTCGCAGCGGAGACGACCCACAGCATGCTCGTTCGCGGGATGCCCGACTGGTTGACGGCGTAGCTGAGGCTGTACACGGTAATGACGTACCAGATGGACATCATCCCTGCCATGATGAACGTGATACCGAGGATCGTCGTCGGGTGCTTGGACAGCGCGTCCCGAATCGGATTGTGTTTGACCGCGGACGCGCTGGCGGACGCGGCGGCGCGGTCGGCCTGACTCTGCTTGAAGTCGGGCGTCTCGTCCAGACCGCTGCGGATCAGCATGCCGACGAGAACGATGACAGCACTGAGCAGGAATGGAATTCGCCAGCCCCACGTAGTGAACCGATCGTCTGGCATCAGAGTGACGATCGCGAAGACGATCGTCGCGAGGAGGGTGCCACCCTGTGCGCCTGCGGTGGAGAAGCTGCCGTAGAAACCGCGCTTGTTCTTCGGGGCATGTTCGACCGAGATCAGGACCGCCCCGCCCAGTTCACCGCCGACGGCGAGTCCTTGGAGGACTCGTAGGACAACCAACAGGACCGGGGCAAACGAACCGATCGAGTCGTATGTCGGAAGTAGACCGATGCACACTGTCGCGGCGCCCATCACAGAGATCGTGAGCAGCACTGCGGTCCGGCGACCGTACTTGTCACCGACGTAGCCGAAGAGCAACCCACCCAGTGGGCGAGCCACATATCCTGCGGCGAAGGTCGCGAAAGACAGCAGCAGTGCGACGTGCGTGCTGACGTCGCGGAAGAAGAGGTCGCCGAAGACAAGGGCTGCGGCAGTTCCATAGGCGACCAGGTCATAGTACTCGATCGCCGATCCCGAGAAGGCAGCGAGAGACGCGCGTCGGGATGTGGTTTTCGATGGTGGCGTGACTATGTCGAGAGGCGGGGACGAAGACATTTCTTCTCCTGGAACTCTTGGAAGAGGACGGGTCGCGGCGCGATCGACCGCGGCATCGCTTGTGGGCGGACTGTGAATGGTACGACCATAAAGTGTGATGTGGATCTCGTCAAGGGCGAATCTCAGAAAGATTGCGGCGAGGTTCATTGGGCGCCAACATCTTCCAGGAATCTTCACCCCCGGACCCAGTGACCGCACACCCACTCACCTTCCATGACCTCAGGTCGCTCACCCTGGCTTCGATCGACCCACTCTCGCTACAGTACCCCATCTAGCTGCAACGTTGTACATTTTCCGCGACATCTAGTTGCAAGTTGTGCAAATTGAATGCATGATCACTTCTGTTGGGTACGTCACAGCCGAACACACGTACCTGGGTCCAGCGCCATGAGCTACACGAGAGAAGGACGGGCGAGAAACCATGCCGTCGACGTTCACACAAGCCATGCTCACCATGAGTGCCGCAGCCGACAGTCCGACCGACTATGTCGCACAATGGAAAAAAACTACCGGGCGAAAAGCACTCGGAGTGCTTCCGATGAACTTCCCTTCCGAACTGGCGCACGCCGCAGGCGTTCTTCCCGTGATCATCCAGGAAGACCGTGAGCCGATCACTGCCGGCCGAAATCTGTTGGGCGAGTTCAACTGCGGGTATACCCGCAACGTCGCCGATCAGGCGGCACTCGGACGATTGGATGTCTACGACGGTTTCTTCCACGCGGACCATTGCATCCAGTTGCTGGGTGCAATCGATGTGGTGCGCGAGGACGAGTCAGACAAGCCGGTCTACTTCGGCCAATTGATGTCATCGATGAGCGATGATTGGGCATTTCCGCAGGTATTGGGCAAAATGGAAGATTTTCGCAGCGAGCTCGAGAAGTTCGCCGATCGTACGATCTCCGACGCGGATCTCGCGCGAAGCATCGACACCTTCGATACCAATCGTCGCTTGATGCGGACAATCTTCGAGAACAGGCGTTCCGGCGATGCAGCGCTGACATCCGCCCAGCTCCAGGTGCTCGTCAAGTCCAGCATGATTATGGACAAGGAGGAGCACTCGGAATTGCTTCGCCAGGTGACAGCAAGCTTGAACTTCGTGCCCCGCAACGATCGGATCCGCGTCCACTTGTCCGGACACTTCTGCCATGCTCCGAAACCGGAACTGCTGGAACTCATCGAGGACTGTGGAGCCATCGTTGTCGATGACGATCTCTTCCATGGAACACGTTACGTATCAACGGATATCGGAGCAGCAGGAGACCCGCTAGAAGCCCTCGCATCGGTGTACCTCCGGCGAAACACTGCCGTACCCTGCCCGACACGGGTTCAGCACGAAGCCGACTGGGATCGCTTCCTCGTCGATTCCGTCTACGCGAGCGGCGCGCAGGGCGTCATCGTGCTGATGGCGAAATTTTGCGAACCTCATATGCTCTTCTATCCCGAGCTTCGGAAAGCATTGGAAGCCAAATCGATTCCACTATTGCTGATCGAAACAGAACACGAGGGTTTGCCGATGGAATCCATCCGAACCCGAGTGGAAGCGATGGTGGAGCGAATCAGACGCAAGCAACCGTCCACCGTCTAGTACCCACATCTACCTTCGGAGGAAACAACTATGTCAGCACCCACGCTCGGCAATTCCAACAAGATAGTCATCCCGACCGCTACCAACATGGTGGGCGACTACTGGGAGAACCTGTTCACAGCGAAGGAACGCGGTAAGCAGGTCGTCTGGTACAACGGCTCAGCCGTGAATCCGATCTTCCAGGCCGCCGGCCTCGAGTGGTGCCACGGAGAAGCATTCTCGGCACGCCTGGCCGCACAACAGCTCGAGAAGCCGGCTCAGCTCGCTGGGGAGGAGTACGGGTACATCGGTGAGTTGTGTTCATATGCGAGAACGCACCTCGGCTGTGCAGTACTCACCAAACAGGCAAGGTCCGAGGACGAGAACGGCATCGTCGGTCTTGTGGACCAACAGCAGCTCGCCTCGCGCCTGCCTGCACCTGACTTCTTCGTCAATGCGTACGCAGGATGCAGCACCGGCCAGCAGTGGGACGAAATTTCGTATCGAGTCTTCGGTAAACAGGTGCCGATCTTCAATGTCTCCCTCCCCTTCCTGCCGAGCAACAAGCCCGACGCCGGCTACCTTCGCGGTGAGGAGTGGGAGCAGGCATCGCGTTATGTGGCCGATCAACTGCACAAGCTCATCACTTTTCTGGAAGAAATGACGGGCCGGCCGTTCGACTGGGATGCCCTACGGCAGAACATGTCCTACATCAAGCGCGCCTCGGAACTGCGGCGCGAAGCAATGGCGCTGTGCCGCGCCGCCCCGACACCGGCCACCTACTGGGACTGGATCGCCAGCATCGCGCACATCAACTTCATGCCCGCCGGGCCGGAGCTGGTCCAGTACTTCGCCGACGTCAAAGCCGAAGTGCAGCACCGTCTCGACCACGCCGTCCCCGGCGTCCGCAACGAGCGCTACCGTCTGTACTTCGACGGCATCATGAACTGGAACAAGCTCGGCTGGCTGTCGCGCAAGTTCGCCGACGCGGATGTCGCAGTGGTCTGCGGAAGATACACACACAATGCGTTCTGGCAAGAACCGCACCTCATCGACACTGAGGATCCGATTCTCGGAATGGCTCAGCATTATCTGCTGTGCCCGACGAACCACGGCGTAAAGACGCTCAAGCACCTCACCAACCGCGACTGCGTCGACTACGGAATCGATGGAATCGTCTTTCACGCCTCCCGTACCTGCCGCGCGTTCACCAACCCACAGCATCTGCTCGCGAAGTCGGCGCAGAAAGAACTCGGCATCCCGTCGATGTTCTTCGAAGGTGACGTCGCCGACGCGTCGTTCTACAAGGACGAGATCCTCGAAAGCCGCCTGACCGCCATGCTCGAAGGCATCGACGTCCGCCGAAGCCGGGTCTGATCGACGTGACGGAATACTTCATGGGCGTCGACCTGGGATCGACGTCTGCCAAAGCCGTCATCCTCGACGAGTCCGGAGCATTCCTGGGCGCGAGCGCCATCCAGATGGGGGCCGTGAGCCGAGCCGGAATGCGTCGGGCCATCGACGATGCACTCGATCGAGCCTCGGTGACACCGTCGCAGCTCACGGCCACTATCAGCACCGGCTACGGTCGCAGACTCGTCCCGGACATCGGGCGCACGTTCACCGAGATCACCTGTCATGCGCGCGGTGTGGCAGCACTGTGCCCGGGTGTCCGATTGATCGTCGACATCGGTGGGCAGGACAGCAAGGTCATCGCCGTGGACGAAGATGGGCTCGTTGACGACTTCGCGATGAACGACCGATGTGCCAGCGGCACAGGGCGATTCTTCGAGGTACTCGCGAGGGCGATCGAATGCAAGGTCGACGAACTGGCGGGCCTCGCCATGGCGGGTGACAAGAACCTGGAGGTCAGCAGCATGTGCGCAACCTTCGCCGAAACCGAGATCGTGTCGTTGCTCGCAAGCGGGTCCGAGCGCACAGACATTGCCGCTTCCGTCCACCGAGCGGTGTCGGCTCGGACACTCGGTTTGATTGCTCAGGTAGGCAAGAAGACACCGGTTGTGATGACAGGCGGGGTGGCAAAGAATGCTGCGGCCGTGCACTTCCTGAGCTCGGCACTCGGTGTCCGGGTCGACGTGCCGCCGGACCCGCAGATCACCGGGGCCTACGGTGCAGCGCTTCTCGCGCTCGAGACGTCCGGCACCGTGGATTCACGACCGGACGTCGAGTTCTCGCCTACCGGACAGACTGCGCACTCGTGCGGAAACTGTGACGGCTCGACCGAACTGCACATGCCGACCGTACGGATGTCATGACGCGGCCACAATCAGCCCGCTGAACAGACCATCGCTGCTCCAGGACACCTCGACGATCGAGTTCTGTCCCCCGATGTAGGGAGACTTGTGAAGCATACGCGAAACTCTTTCTGCAGGATCTGCATCAACCACTGTTCGATACTCGTCGACGTTGACGACGGGGTCGCCACCGCAATCCACGGGAATAGCCGCAATCAGGTGTACGGCGGCTACACGTGTGTCAAAGGACGATCACAGCACGAATACCTCCGCCACCCCGATCGTCTCGTGCATTCGATGGTGCGGACACCCGGCGGCCACGTTCGCCTCCCGGCCGAAAAGGCAATGGACGAGATCGCCGCCAAACTCGCGGACATCCGCGACCACCACGGGCCTCGCTCGATCGCCAGCTACGCGGGGACCATGGCCCACATCACCACCGCACCAACCGCGGCCCCACTGCACAACGCCCTATTCGATGCCCTCGGATCCGAAATGAGGTTCGATCCGAATACTATCGACAAGGGCGGAAAGCAGGTCGCGCAGTCCCTCCTCGGGTACTGGGCGGCTCCATCGCAAGGTTTCGACGCACCGGAGGCCGTACTGCTGATCGGGATCAACCCGATCGTTACCTGCACCGGCTTTCCAGCGGGCTCACCCAAGAAATGGCTCCTCGATACGCTTGCCGGTGGATGCAAACTGATCGTCGTCGATCCGCGTCGGACCGATGTGGCACGGCACGCCGATTGGTATCTGCAAGCGGCTCCGGGGCATGACATCGCGATTCTGGCGGCCATGATCAGGATCGTCATCGACGAGGACTTGTTCGACCGGGACTTCGTCGCCCGGCACGTGCGCGGCCTTCCGGAGTTGACGGCCGCGGTGCACCGGTTCGACCCCGACGACGTGGCGCGGCGTGCGGGAATAGCCGGTGCGGACCTCGTCTCCGCCGCCCGTTGCTACGCCGGCGCGAAGCGTGGTTATGCCATGGCAGGTACCGGGCCCAACATGGCCGGCGAGGGCACACTGGTCGAGTATCTGGTGCTAATTCTCGAGACCCTGTGCGGACGCTGGCTACGCGCGGGCGAAACCGTTTCAGCCTCACCCACTTTGCTCCCGTCCTACGTTCCTGTCGCCCAGGCTAAGTCTCCGGACGCAGATTGGGCGTTGCAGGGCCGTGTCCGTGTCCGTGGTCTGCGTAAGACCAAAGCCGGGATGCCCACGGCAACGCTGCCCGAAGAGATCCTCACCCCGGGAGAGGGGCAGGTACGTGCGCTGATCAGCTGGGGAGGGAACCCTGCCGTCGCGTTCCCCGATCAGCGGCAGACGGTCGAGGCGCTCGAGTCCCTGGAATTGTTCGTCCAGATCGACCCATGGTATTCCGCTTCCGCCCGTTTGGCCGATTACGTGATCGCACCGACGATGCCATTGGAGGCGCCGTCGACGACCGTGTTTCTCGACGCGCTCGCGGCGCGGGGAACGGGCTACGGGATCGGACAAGCCTACGCACAGTATTCGCCCGCCGTTGTCGAACGCCCCGAAGGCTCCGACCTCCTCGACGAATGGCGATTCTTCTACGGGCTCATGAAACGACTCGGGTATCCGGTCGAGGTATCGCCCTTCGGATGTCCGTCTTCACCACGCCGGGTGATCGACGGCGTCCGGACAACCGACGAACTCATCGAAATCCTGTCACAGGACGCGGCAATCCCGCTGTCGGAGGTGAAATCTCATCCTGACGGCATGACCCGGACGTCCCGGCTCCTGGAGGTGCAACCAGGCGACCCGCACGTGCTCAACCGCCTCGACATCGGCAACGGCCTGATGCTTGCACAGTTGGCAGGACATGCCGGTGTCGTCGAGTTGTCCCAGCCGGACCGGCCTTACCGGCTCCTGTGTCGACGACACCTTCACGTCTACAACTCCTCCTGCAACATCGACCGAACCCACCGCGGCGTCCCCTACAACCCGGCGTACCTACACCCCGACAATATGACCGAGCTGGGTCTATCCGACGGCACACTCATCCGTATCAGCTCGGACCTATCCTCCATCACCGCAGTGGCAATGAAAGATCCAGCACTACGAACCGGATTGGTTTCGATGGCGTTCGGTTACGGACCGACAAATGACGACGAGGAAGTATGGGCGGTCGGCAGCAGCCCCAGCCGCCTCGTGTCCATCTCCGAAAAGTTCGACCGGTTCACCGGGCAGCCGAGAATGACCAACATCCCCGTCTCGATCGAAAGGGCCGACGCCCATGCCGCACATGGTCACCCAACAGTGCTGTAACGATGCGACCTGTGTCAGCGTCTGCCCAGTCAACTGCATCCACCCCACCCCCGACGAACCCGGATATGCCCGCGCAGAAATGCTCTACATCGACCCCGCCACGTGCATCGACTGCGGAGCATGCACGGACGTCGACGTCTGCCCCGTCGACGCGATCGCCCCAGACTTTGCCCTCACACCCGCGACCGCCCCGTACGCGGAACTCAACGCACACTACTTCAACGACTCGACACGAACGCGGTACCGGCGCGAAAGAGTCGCGCGCAAGCGACCCGACCACAGCGGATCGTCGGTCGGCCCGCTGCGGGTGGCGATTGTCGGGTCCGGACCGAGCGCCTGCTACGCGGCGGACGAGCTGACCACCACACCGGGCCTCGACGTCGAGGTCCACATCTTCGAACGGCTGCCCACGCCCTGGGGCCTGGTTCGCTATGGAGTCGCGCCCGACCATCAGCACACCAAATCTGCGACGCGAACATTCGAGCGAATGGCAGATCGCCCGGGGGTGTTCTTCCACCTCGGCGTCGAGATTGGCACGCACCTCACCCACGACGAACTCGGTGCCCACCATCATGCGGTGATCTACGCGGTAGGTGCCCCCGCCGACAAGCGACTGGGCATTCCCGGGGAAGACTTATCGGGCAGCGTGTCGGCAACCGATCTGGTCGGGTGGTACAACGGCCATCCCGATCACGCCGACCACGTCTTCGACCTGTCCGCCGAGCGGGCCGTGATACTGGGCAACGGGAATGTGGCGCTCGATATCGCACGGATCCTCACACGCGATGTCAAGGAGTTAGCACGAACGGATATCGCCGACCACGCCTTGTCACTGCTGGCCGGCAGCGGCATCCGAGAGGTCGTCGTGGTCGGCCGCCGTGACCCGGCGCACGCCGCGTACACGACGCCCGAGCTGCTCGGGCTTGCCGGGTTGACAACCGAGGTCGAGCTAGCCGTCGACTGTCCCAGCGCGGTGGAAGTGAATCACCCGCCGAGTGAGTTCGATCAGACATCCAGCTCGCCGACGACCCTGAAGGCGCAGATTGCGGATGAGCTCGCGTTACAACCCGCAAGCGGTGCGATGCGGCGGATAGTGCTGCGGTATCTGTCCTCCCCAGCGGAAATCCTCGGTGACGATCGCGTTCGAGGCATACGGTTGCGGCGCAATGAGATGCACGCTGAAGGTAACGATCGTTCCGCCATCAGGTCGACGAAGGTAACAGATGTGCTCGAATGCGGGCTCGTTGTGCGATCAGTCGGCTACCGAGGCCACCCGGTGCCACGGCTTCCCTTCGACATCGAGCGCGGAATCATCCCGAACCGCAATGGACAGGTTGTTGAGCCGGGTACAGGGGAAGTTCGGGTCGGCGTGTACGTGGCCGGGTGGATCAAGCGTGGCCCCTCCGGGGTTATTGGCACGAACAAGCAATGCTCGATCGAGACGGTCGAACGTATTCTCGACGACCACGCGAACGGACGACTCACACCTCCAGCGGGCGACAGCCGATCGCTGCTCGATCTCGTGCGAAAACGAAGTCCCGAAGCGATCGACTACGAAGGCTGGCAGAGAATCGACAAGGTCGAACAGACCGCAGGGCAGCCCGCGGGACGCCCCAGGGTCAAGATTGTGGATGTCAACGGCATGGTAGAAGCGGCATCTACCACCGCCAACTACGGAAATCTATCTCTATGAACAAGATCCGTCGCGCGCCGACATGCAAACGTTTGGCGGCCTCCCGACGAGGAAGTCCTTTCCACCTTCGGGATGGCGGCGCCGCACAGAGTACGTTTGCCGAGTCACGAGAGCGGCGGCCGTCGCCGGAGAACCGTGAGAAGCTCTACCATCGCTGGCCAGTGTTGACAGGCTGACCTCCTCGTCGGGGTGAGCGGCCTGAGGTCCGCAATTCCTGTGCGCAGGGGCGCTGTCGCCGAGGAAGCCGCTCGGGTTCATGCGTCCATCCCATCCGAGACAGATCCGAATATGAAACTCAGACCACCGACCGTGCCAACCCTGCCGTCCGGTGTGCGGCGTCGAGGAAGGACCGCACGAGGGCCTCGTCGCGGTAGTACTGGTCGCCGACGCCGGCGACGGCGCGGCGCCGCCCGTATTCGTACAGGACCGCCAGCTTCCACAGGGCCAGTGCCGTGTACCAGTTCAGGTTCGACAGGTCGGCGCCGGTGGTGGCCGCGTACCGCTGAGCCAGTTCGTCCCGAGTCGGGTATCCGTCTTCGAGGACGGCCGTACCGAGGTCCTCGGTCGGTGTGCGTTCCTCCCCCTCGATGGGATACGACGCGAGGAAGTAGCCGAGATCGAACAGCGGGTCGCCGATCGTCGCGAGCTCCCAGTCCAGCACTGCAGCAATACGTCCCGGTGAATCGGGAGCGAGGATGACGTTGCCGATGCGGTAGTCGTTGTGGATGATCGCCGCACCCGATTCGGCGGGCACGTTGGCGCCGAGCCATGCGTCGATGTCTGCGAACTCCGGTGGCGGTGTCCCGTCCTCGGCCGCAACCAGCCTGCCCATGCGGCGCAGGTGGCGTTCGTTGAATCCTTCCGGGCGGCCCAGGTCGCCCAAACCGGCGGCCTGCCAGTCCACCGCGTGCAGTGCGGCAAGTGTGTCGATCAACGCCTCCCCGATCCGGCGTCGGTCCGCCGGCGCACTCAGCACGGACGGGGTCTCGGTGGTGACCACCGGCCCGGCGACGTAGTCCATCACGTAGAACGGGACGTCGAGCACGTCGCCGGTCCGACCGACGGCGAGGACGTCCGCCACCGGCACGCCGCTGCCGGCGAGGCCGCCGACGAGACGGGCCTCCCGCAGCATGTCGTGCGCGCCCGGTGGAATCGGCGGAGGCGGCGGGCGGCGGACGATCACCTGACGGACCCCGTCCGAAACGAGGAACGTCAGGTTGGAATGTCCGTCGCCGATCCCCGCGGTCGTGAGCGGACCCTCGGTGATCCCGCGGTCGCGCAGGAACGACTCCAGCGCACCGAGCGTGTCGGGCGTCCATTCCCAGGTCATGCGCTCGCCTCCATCCATGTCGTCATCAGTCGATCCCTACTGGCCGGTGAAGCGCGGCGCCCGCTTCTCCTTGAACGCCGCAAGCGCCTCCGGCATGTCGGCGCCCCGGGTGAGCAGCGCCTGTCCCCGGTTCTCCAACTCCAGTGCCGCCGCATACGACGTCACTTCCTGGTTCCGCTGCAGCGCCCGCTTCGACATCCGGACGCCGCCCGGCGAATTCGATGCGATCGCCTCTGCCACCGCGACGGCCTCGTCGAACAGGTCCTCGCTCGGCACCACCCGGTTCGCCAATCCGATCCGGGCGGCCTCCTCGGCCCCGACGAAACGCGCCGTGTAGGCGATCTCCGCGGCCCGGCCCGGTCCGACGAGCCGGGTGAGCTGCCACGATGTGCCGAGCTCGCCGACGGACAGTCCGACCTTGACAAACGCCGCATTGAACTTCGCGGTCGGCGCCACGAGCCGGATGTCGCAGGCGAGCGCCAGCGACAGCCCGCCTCCGGACGCGGCACCGTGAATCGCGGCGATCACCGGGAACGGCAGGTGGTGCAGCGCCGCCAGGCCCCCGGTCGCGGTCTCCTGGAACCTGAGGAACTCACGCACACCCATTTCGGTGATCACGCTGATCTCGTCGAGGTCGAAGCCCGCGCAGAACACGCGATCGCCCGCACCGCGGATGATCAGCGCCCGCGCGTCCGTGTCGCGCAAGGCGTATGCGACGGTGTTGAACTCCTCGAACATCTTCACGACCATCGAGTTCATCCGGTCGGGCCGATTGATCGTGAGGACGACGATCTTGCCCTCCAGCACCTCGAGGGTGAGGGTCTCCAGCTGCGGCGGCGCGTAATTGTTCAGCACCGCCGTATTCTCCCGCGTATCCGTCTGCGTCATCTGGATCACCGTCCCGTGAACTGGGGGCTGCGCTTTTCCTTGAACGCGGCCAGGGCTTCGGGCATGTCGTCGCCGCGAGTGAGCAGTGCCTGCCCGCGATTCTCGAGTTCGAGCGCCGCCGCATACGAGGACACTTCCATGTTCGCGTGGAGCGCACGCTTCGACAGCTGCACACCGGCAGGGGAATTCGCACTGATGAGGCGCGCCATCGCCAAAGCCTCGTCGAGCAGCGACTCGGCCGGAACGACCGCGTTCAGCAGTCCGAGAGACTCGGCCTCCACGGCCTCGATGAAGCGGCCGGTGTAGGCGAATTCGGCCGCGCGTGCCGGGCCGATGAGGCGAGGCAGGTGCCACGACGCACCCAGGTCGCCTGCGGACAGGCCGATCCGCACGAACGCCGCGTTGAACCGTGCCGCCGGCGAACCGATCCGGATGTCGGCGGCGAGGGACAGGGACAGTCCGCCGCCCGCGGCTGCGCCGTTGACCGCCGCGATCACCGGGACGCGGATGCTGCGGATCGCCGAGAGGGCGCGCGCCGCCAGTTCCTGCTGGTCCAGCATGCCCATCGGCGTCATCGACGACAAACCTTCGGCGTCGTCGAGGTCGAATCCACCGCAGAACGCCTTGCCTGCGCCGGTGAGGATCACGACGCGGAGGTCGTGTTCGTGATCCAGTTGCAGCGCAACCTTCTCCAGTTCGACGAACATGGTGTTCGTCATCGAGTTCATTCGTTCGGGGCGATTCAACGTCACGACGGCGATGCCGGGTTCCGGCCGGTCGAGCGTGAACGTTTCCCATGTCGTGGGCTCGGTCACGAGGTCACTCCTTCTCGGTTCGGCGATCCCAGGTGGTCGCCGCAAGGTTTTTTCGTGGTGGTCCGGACGCCGATCGTCCGGCAGTTCAGGTCAGGTCTCCGCGGCGGCCTCGCGCACCGCACCCGAGCGCAGCCAGTCGGCGGCGCGGCCGGGGTCGATCCCCCAGTCGGTCAGGATCTCGGTGGTGTGTTCGCCCGGCAGCGGCGGACGGCGATCTACTGCGGCCGCAGTGCGGCTGAATCGCGGCGCCGGCGCGGGTTGGACGAGACCGTCGACGTCGACGAATGCATTACGCGCGACATGGTGCGGGTGTGTCGGCGCCTCGTCGACGTCGAGGACGGGCGATATGCAGGGTGTGAGTCCCTCTCCCGCCGCGAGCCAGTCTGCGAGCGTGCGGCCGCGCACGGCGTCCGCGAAGATCTTCTTCATCTGCGGCCACTGCGAGTGGTCGTTCTGGTCCGGAAGATCGTCGGGCAACTCCAGCAGCGCGACGAGGTCTGCGTAGAAATGCGGTTCGATTGCCCCGACGGCCAACCACTTTCCGTCCGCGGTCTCGTAGGCGTCGTAGTAGGGCGCACCGCTGTCGACGATGTTGGTGCCGCGTTCGGGGTTCCACGTTCCGGTCTGCGCGAACCCGAAGAAGGGTGTCGCGAGGAGTGCGGCCCCCTCGACCATCGAGGCGTCGACCACCTGACCGAGTCCCGACCGCTGCCGTTCGAACAGCGCCGACAGCAACCCGAACGCGAGGAGCATGCCCCCGCCGCCGAAGTCGCCGATCAGACTGAGCGGCGGCGTGGGCGGCTGGCCCTGCCGTCCGATCAACGACAGGGCGCCACTGAGCGCGACGTAATTGATGTCGTGGCCGACGTGCTGAGCGAGCGGTCCGTCCTGACCGAAACCGGTCATGCGTCCGTAGATCAGCCCGGGATTACGTGCGGCACAGTCGTCCGGTCCGATGCCGAGTCGCTCGGCGACCCCGGGCCGGAAGCCCTCGATCAAGATGTCGGCGTCCGCTACGAGCGAGAGCACCACCCCGGCGCCGTCCGGATGCTTGAGGTCGACTGCGAGTGAGCGGCGACCGCGGTGCAGCAATTCCGTGCGGAAGTCGGCGTTCGGACCGACCAGCCCCGGATCTGCGGCGCGGTCCACGCGAATCACGTCAGCGCCCAGATCGGCGAGGAGCATGGCGCCGAACGGGCCCGGTCCGATCGAGCCGATCTCGACTACCTTCAGGCCCGACAATGGGCCGGTGAACGAGCGTTTCATGGTGTCCTGCACCATCTACCCGCCTCTCGTCGGCTTTTGGTCTGATAATAATACCTTGAAATCGTTCGTGGTGGAATCCCCCCGCCGTCGCGGCCCGGCGTGCGCACTGACGACCAGCACGACCGAGAGCAGTACGACCGCTCCCCCGATGACGAGGACGGGCGTGACGGGCTCGGACAGGACCACCGACCCGAGCGCCACAGCCACCACCGGGTTCACATACGTATGGGTGGCCACCAGCGGCAACGGTGCGTGGTGCAGCAGCCACGCGTACGCGGTGAATCCGACGATCGAGCCGAAGACCACGAGGTAGCCGAACGCGCCCCACGCGCGGAGTCCGATCTCGCCGTGAAGCCGCTCCCCTGTCGCTACCGACGCGAGCGTCATAGCCGCACCGGCAGCCAGAAGCTGGTACGTCGCACTGACATACACGTCATGAGGCAGCCAGAGTCGGGGCTTGATCCACGACCCGAACGACCAGGACACACTGGACAACACGATGACCGCCACGCCGACGAGCGGGAGTCCCGAGTGCTCACCACCGTGCGGCAGCACCAGGACTGCGAGACCGATCAGCCCCACACCGACACCGGCCAATTCGAGAATTCGAGGACGGTCACCGGACAGCGTGCGGTAGATGCAGATCCACAGCGGCACCATGGCCACGAGGAGCGCCGTCACCCCGGAGGGCACGCCGTGCAGCTGGCCGACCGAGGTCAGGCCGTTTCCGCAGGCGAGCAGCAGCACACCCAGGAACGAAGCGCCTGCCGTTTCCCGCCAGGTGAGGTGAAGCCGCCGCCAGCCACCGCGAAAGACCAGGAAGGCGGCCATCAACAGAGCGGCGAGGAGGAATCGTGCACCCATCGAGCCGAGCGGAGGGGCCTCGTCGATCACCACACGGATCGCGAGATAGATCGATCCCCAGATCACATAGACGAGGATCAGGGCCAGCGCGATAGCACCCCGCCCGGCACGCCGTGGCGTCACGACGCTCAGGAGAATCGCGGAGCGCGCTTCTCGAGGAAGGCGGTGATGCCTTCCTTCGCCTCTCCGTTCTCGAACAGGTCCTGCTCCTGGGCGACCTCGAACCGGAAGCCCTCCTCGAGCGGGGTGTCGAACGACGCGTCGACCGTGCGGATGACGGCGCGCTGCGCGGGCAGCGACATCGTGCACAGCTCGGCCGCCAGCGCCTGCGCGGCGTCCGTGGCGGTGCCCGCGTCGACGAGCCTGTCGATCAGGCCGATCGCATGCGCCTCGGCGGCGAGGACCTGACGGGCACTCAGCATGATGTCCAGGGCGCGGCCACGGCCCACGAGACGCGGAAGGCGCTGCGTCCCACCGGCTCCGGGAATGAGGCCGAGCTTGACCTCGGGCAGCCCGAACTTCGCGTCCGCCCCGCCGACGCGCAGGGTGCAGGCCATTGCCAGTTCGAGGCCGCCGCCGAGCGCGAGGCCGTCCACCGCGGCGATCGAGATGCGGTCCGCAGACGCGAGTCGGTCGAGCGCCCCACGGAGTCGATCCCCGTACGCGGTGAACGACTCCGCGTCCACGGCCGACATGTGCTTGATGTCCGCACCGGCCGCGAAGAAGCCCGGAATGTCCGAGCGGACGACGATCACCTTCACCGATCCGTCGGCGTCGGCTGCGTCGAGTGCCGCGTTCAGGCCGTCGATGATCGGCAGCCCGAGCGCGTTCGCCGGCCTGCGTTGCAGCGTGATCGTCATGACGCCGGCGTCGACGTCGCTCCACGTGACTGCGGGCGTTGCGGTTTCCGACATGCACACCATCCTTCTCGGTCCAGTCCCACGTGAGTGGCAATGTGCACGCGGGCACACCGTGCCACTCACCTGAGGTATTGCACCAACCATACTAATTGTTGGACCGAAATGGAAGATCAGGGCCGACGCGGGAACTTCTCGAACTCGGGGCGCCGCTTCGCCTTGTACGCCTCGCGCCCCTCCTTCGCCTCCTCCGTCGAGTAGAACAGCAGATTCGCGTCGTGGGCGAGCTGCTGGATGCCGGCCATCCCGTCCTCCGCGGCATTGAAGCTCGCCTTCATGAGCCGCAGCGCGAACGGCGACAGCTGGAGCATCTCGCGGCACCACTGAACGGTCTCCCGCTCCAGGTCGGCGAGCGGAACGACAGTGTTGACCAGCCCCATCTCCCGCGCCTGCTGTGCGTCGTACTGACGGCACAGGAACCAGATCTCCTTGGCCTTCTTCACCCCGACGAGTTCGGCGAGCAATCCCGCACCGTAGCCACCGTCGAACGACCCGACCTTCGGGCCGACCTGACCGAACCGGGCATTGTCCGCGGCGATGGACAGGTCGCAGACCAGGTGCAGGATGTGGCCGCCACCGATCGCGTATCCGGCGACCATGGCCACTACCGGCTTCGGCAGGCGCCGGATCTGGATCTGCAGGTCGGTGACATGGAAACGGCCGACACTGCCCGACTTCCCCGGTTCGGTGAGGTAGCCGGTATCCCCGCGCACCCGCTGATCGCCACCCGAGCAGAACGCGTCGGGACCCTCACCGGTCAGCACGATGACGCCGACCGAGGAGTCCTCGCGGGCATCGACCAGGGCCTCGGAGATTTCCATCAGCGTCTGCGGACGGAACGCGTTGCGCACCTCCGGCCGGCAGATCGTGATCTTCGCGATCCCGTCCCCGCTGTGCTCGTATCGGATGTCCTCGAACTCACCCACTGTCGTCCAGGACACGAAATCCGTTGTATCACCGTTGTTCGTCATGAAGCGATCATAGGCATACGTGCAAACGATCGTTA
>NZ_JBHUSF010000117.1:0-24470 GCF_042673295.1 Rhodococcus sp. NPDC057014 | reverse complement strand
TTCATATAGTGAACGCCGGGGCGGTAGAGTGCGGGAACTGTCGAGCGCACACCGCGCGCTCCTCGATTGTCAGGACTGGGCGCGGCCCCAGGTGGACGATTCGCCGGCGGAGTTGACCGTGCGGGGAATCGCGAGGGGGTTGCGTTCCTGGATCGGTGCGGGCAGGAGCGCCTCGGGAGCGTCCTGGTAGGTGACGGGGCGCAGGAATCGGCGGATCGCGGTGGTGCCCACCGAGGTGTGCGAGACCGCGGTGGTGGCGGGGTAGGGGCCGCCGTGGTGCTGGGCGGGGGTGACGGCGACGCCGGTCGGCCAGCCGTTGAACACCAGTCGGCCGGCGCGGGTGGCGGCGATCCGGGTGAGGCTGCGGAGCTGCTCGCGTTCGTCGGCGGTGGGTTCTGTGCGGGTGTGGACGGTGACGGTGAGGGTGCCGTCGACGCCGTTCAGGACGCGGTTCACCTCGTCGTCGGTGCCGTATTCGGCGATGATCGCGGCGGGGCCGAAGCTCTCCTCGAGCAGGGTGTCGGCGTGGGCGACCAGCTGTTCGGCGGTGGTGTGCAGCAGTGTCGGGGTGACCTCGGGGACTCCGCTCTCGCCGGTCGATGCGGTGCCCTTGACGAGGACCTCGACGCCGGGTGCGGCGGCGGCCTCCTCGATCCGGTGGTGGTAGCCCTCGGCGATCTTCGCGGTGAGCATCCGTGCCGCGGGCACCTGCTGGGCGAGGGTGGTGATCTGCTCGGTGATCGGCGATCCGGTGGGTACCAGCAGGATGCCGGGCTTGGTGCAGAACTGTCCCGCCCCGAGGGTGAACGAGCCGACGAATCCGGATGCGATCGCGTCGGCGCGCTCGGCGAGGGCACCGGCGGTGACGACGGCCGGGTTGACGCTGCCGAGTTCACCGAAGAAGGGGATCGGGTTGGGGCGGGCGGCGGCGATGTCGAACAGGGCGCGGCCACCGGCGACGGACCCGGTGAAGGCGGCTGCGGCGATCCGCGGGTCCTCGAGGGCGCGGGTGCCGGCCCGGAAACCGCTGATCAGGGCGAACGTGCCGGCGGGGGCGCCGGCCGCGGACAGTGCCCCGGTGACGACGTCGGCGGTGGCGGCGGAGGTGCGGGGGTGGCCGGGATGGGCCTTGAGCACCACCGGGCAGCCGGCGGCCAGCGCGGAGGCGGTGTCGGTGCCGGCGACGGAGAACGCGAAGGGGAAGTTGCTGGCGGCGAAGACCAGGACCGGGCCCACGGGGATCTGGTACCGGCGCAGGTCCGGGCGGGCGCCGAGGACGAAGTCGGGATCTGCGCGGTCGATGATCACGTCGAGGAAGGTGCCGTCGATCAGTTCCTCGGCGAACATCCGCAACTGCACGCAGGTCCGGTTCAGTTCCCCGGACAGGCGGGGCTGGGGAAGCCCGGTTTCGGTGATGGCCTCGGCGACCAGCCCGTCGGCGTGCGCCTCGAGGGCCTCGGCGATCGCGACGAGTACAGCGGCGCGGTCGTGGGGGGTGCGGTCTTCCCAGAGCGGTGCGGCGGCGGCCGCGGCGTCGAGGAGACGGTCGAGTTGGGCGTCGGTGGTGTCCGGTTCGATCGAATGCGTGACGTCGGTCATGAAGTGCGGGATCCTTTCGGAGAGGCTCGCGCCGGGTGCGGCGCAGCCGGGGTGTGTGGGTAGGGCTGGCGGTTGTCTATTCGAAGGATGCGACCGGCTCGCCGAAGACGCCCTCGTCGGGGACGACGCCGAGACCGGGGCCGGTCGGTACCCGGATACGCCCCCCTTCGATCCGGACCGGGTTGTCCGAGTCGTAGTGAATGTCCATGTAGGGCTCGGCAATCCAGACGCCCTCGAGCAGGCGCGGCTGAACCGTCGAGCCGATGTGGGCGCACGCGGCCGCGATGATGTCGCCTCCCCAGGAGTCGTCGCACGTGTGGGGCATGGAACGCGCCTCGCAGAGATCCCTCACCGTCGCGAGGGTACCGAGACCGCCCAGTCGCGTGACCTTCAGTCCGAATCCGTCGCACACGCCGAGTGAGATCGCTCGGAGCACGTCGCCGAGATCCTCGGTGTTCTCGTCGAGGTAGACCGCGTGGTGCAGTTGGCCGCGAATCGCGGCGATCTCCTCCATCGTGTTGCAGGGCTGCTCGAAGACGAAGGGAATGTCGGCGCACTCCCGGCCGATTCGCAGGACGTCGCGTGCATACAGTCCGCGGTTGGCATCGAGGGACAGGCGGGTGCATCCGGTTGCTTCCCAGACCTTGCGAACGGTCTCGATGTCGATCTCGACCGGCCGTCCGCCCACCTTGATCTGCAGCCGCGGATACCCCTCGGCGATCTTCTCCACGGCGGTCCGGGCGACATCGTCCGGATCACCAATGGACAGTGCGTAATAGGAGTCCACCCGATCGGTGATCGCGCCACCCAGCATGTCGCACACGCGAATTCCGTGGGTCTTGCCGATCAGGTCGTGAATCGCGATGTCGATTGCGGCTTTGGCGTAGTTGTGCCCGTTGAGGAGCCGGTCCAGTGCGCGGCGCACGGCCAGCGGACCTGTCACCTCCATGCCGATCAGGCCCGCCGACATCTGATTCAGTGCCGCCCGCGCGCCCAGGGCGTGCTCCGGCGCATACGTCGGGCCGACCGGGCACGTCTCACCCCACCCGGAGACACCCGCATCGGACACGACCTGCACGATCGTCGAGTCCAGGGCGGTGTACGAGCCCTCGGACATCCGGTAGGCCTTGCCGCTGAACGGCAGATCCATCTGATACACGTGAATCTCGGCGATGCGCAACGCTTTACCTCTTTCGTGGGCTCGGTCAGGCGTATCCAGTGGTGGGTCAGGCGGCGGTGAGTTGCCGGATTCCGCCGAGTCGGCCTTGGTGGAAGACGAGGGGTTCGCCGTGTCCGGTGTCCATGTGCAGGACGCGGGCGATGACGATGGTGTGGTCGCCGCCGTCGAGTTCGTGGGTGATGTGGCAGTCGATGTAGGCGTGGGCTCCGGTGATGCGGGGTGATCCGGTCTGGGAGGGGGTCCAGTCGATGTCGGCGAATTTGTCGGGTTGTTTGCTGGAGAGGGCGCGGCAGATCGGTTCCTGGCCGGCGGCGAGGATGCTGGCGCAGAGTTGTCCGGCGGCGCGGACCTTGGGCCAGCTGGTGGAGGTGTGGGCGACGCTGAAGCTGACCAGGGGTGGGTCGAGGGACAGTGATTGGAAGGTGCCGACGACGAGGCCGCAGGGGTGGTCGGTGTCGGGGGTGAGGCCGGAGAGGGCGACGACGCCGGTGGGCAGGTGTCCCATGACGGTGCGGTAGTGGGCCTGGTCGATGGTGGACGTAAGCATGGTGGCTCCTTGTCAGATCGTGGTGCCGGACCCGGCAGCGGTGTAAGAGTGGTCGGGGTGCAATTCGGTGGCGATGTCGCGTGCGGCGCGCAGTGCGCTCTCGATGGCGCCGTCGATGAATCCGGCCCACAGATTCGCGATGTCGCCACTCGCGAAGTGCAGAACGCCTTCGGTGGCCTGCTGCGCGCCCAGGTAACGAGTGACCTGGTTCGGGCGGTGCATCATCCAGGTCTCCTGCGAGTACTGGTCGCTCATCCAGTCGTGTCCGGTCACCTCGAGCACATCGAGATCGTCCCGCCAGACGGTCAACGCCCGCTGAACGGCATCGCGGTCGTTGGGGTCGAGCCGCGTCGAGTCGGCCCCGAAAGCGACCAGAACTGCATCGTCTTCGCCGAGGTATTCGGTGCGCACGACGGACAGCGGGTGGGCGGCGGAAGAGTACGCGAAGAACGGGGCGATCGGGCCACGCACCCGGATCCAGCACTTGACGCCCTGGGAGGCGGCCTTCTCCTTGCTTGCGGCGAGCTTGCCGTCGTTGAGCGGTGGCGTGATGGGGAGGTCGCCGAGAATGTTCTGGGGCACGGTGAGTACCACCCGGCGCGCCGTGATCACCTGGCCGTCGCTCAGGTGCACGTGAGCGCGTTCGGTGTCGTGTTCGATGCGGGAAACCTCCGCGCACGTGCGCAGCTCCGCGGTGGTGTCGGCGGCGATCGCCGCCACCAGGGACTGGGTGCCGTCGGCGAGGCGGAAGACCGCGGACGCCTCGTGCATCAGATGCCACGAGCCCGCGGTGGCGGCGGTCCACCGCAACGCGGTGGTGAAGGCCCCCTCTGTGAGTGGGCCGTTGAAGTGTCCGACCCAGGCCGCCTCGTTCGCCTGGTATTCGTCCTCGCTCAGCTGCAGCCGGTCGAGCATGTCCTGCACGCTGTACCGGTCGACGTTCGCGAGCTCGGGGGATGCGGGCGGCAGATCCGGCCGGGGGACGATGTTCATGGTGTCGGCGAGCAGCCGGCGCATTCCGGGATCGATCAATTCCATGAACTGCTCGAGTGTGCCGGTGCGGACCCGGTCGCCGGCGAGCCAGTACGCCTGTTCCGCGCGCGGGCCACGGGTCACCGAGAGTCCGTATCTGGTGATCTCGGCCCACACGTGCGGCTGCACCCAATGCATCCAGGTGCCGCCGATCTCGAGGTCCCTGCCGAGGCGGTGATCGGTCCACACCCGTCCGCCGAGCCGGTCGCGTGCCTCGAGCACCACCACGCTCAGTCCGGTACGGGACAGCTCCCGGGCGGTGATCAACCCGGCGATGCCGCCGCCGACAACGACGACATCGGCTTCCTGATGCTGGTGGGCGCTGTCCGCCATGGTGTCTCCTCACCGCCGTGCACTGTTCATATTTTGAACGTATTGTTCAAAATCAATGATCATGATCCTGAGCCGTAGATCACAATCTGTCAAGAGCGACGGGCCTGGATGTCGATCCCGCGACCGCGCGGGCCAGGAGCAGGTCTTGACGTGCCGTGAGTCCCATGTCACACTTTTGACCACATCGTTCAGTTTCTGAACACGCAGCGCCGCTGAGCTGCAGCGATCGAGCCCATCCCAACGACCCGCAGTCGCCAGAGATCCCTCGGATTCCGCGGCCGTGCACCACTTCACGAAGGTTGTGACATCACGTGCGAACATCTGCTTCCCGCCTCTCCGCCCCTGCGCACGGTGACTGCCCACCGTCGTCGGGCGTGATCGCCACGTCGACACGCACGAGCGAGGAGGGCCGATGACCATCACGAACAACGAACCCGTGGACATCGACCAGCAGTCGGTCGACAAGAAACGCTTCCTGGTCAAGCTGACCGGTGTGATCGCCGGCGGCATGTTCATCGACGGCTACATCCTCGGCATCATCGGCACCGTCATCGGTGCCATCACCCTCGATCTCGGCATGTCGCTGTTCTGGGAGGGGCTCATCGGCGCCTCCGCGTTGATCGGCATCTTCATCGGCGGCCCCCTCGGCGGCTGGCTCGCCGACAAACTCGGCCGTAAGCCGCTGTTCACGATCGACCTGCTGATCTTCACCGTCGGTTCGGTCCTGCAATTCTTCGTCGACTCGGCCTGGCACCTCTTCCTCGTCCGGCTGCTGATGGGCATCGCGATCGGCGCCGACTACTCCGTCGGCTGGCCGCTGCTCGCCGAGTTCTCCCCCAGGCGGTTGCGCGGCAGGCTGATGGCCTTCTCCGAGGTCGCCTGGTACCTCGGATTCATGACGGCCTTCGTCGCGGGCTTCCTGATGACCGCCGTGTGGTCCCTGGACTGGCGCATCGTGCTCGGCTCGAGCACCCTGCCCGCCGTCATCCTGCTCCTGGCCCGGCTGGGTATGCCCGAATCCCCGCGCTGGCTGATGAACAAGGGGCGCACCGAAGAGGCAACCGAGATCGCCCACACCTATCTCGAAGACCCCGCCGACGTCCTCGACACCACCAGCGAACCGACCCGTAAGGGCACGTTCGGGATGCTGTTCTCGCCGTCCTACCGGCGGGCGACGATCTTCATCTCCGTCTTCTGGTTCTGTGTGGTGGCACCGTATTTCGCGATCGCCACGTTCGCGGCCAGCGTGCTCGCCGACTACGGTCTCGGCGACGGACTCGTCGGCGCGCTGGGAGTCAACGGCCTCGCACTGGCCGGTGTCGTCATCTCGGTGATCCTCATCGAACGGATCGGCCGGCGAAAGCTGACCATCCCACAGCAGTGGGTGTGCGCCGCGGTCCTGGCCGCGATCGGGCTCTGGACCTCTGCACCGCCTGTGCTGGTGCTCCTCGGATTCCTGGTCTTCGCGTTCGCCAACGCCATGTGCACCGCGCTGACCGGTGTCTACCCGGGTGAGATCTTCCCGACCGAGATCCGCGGCCTGGGAACCGGTTTCGCGACCGCGTTCAGCCGCGTCGGAGCCGGTCTGGGCACGTTCCTTCTGCCGTGGTCGATGCACAACCTCGGCGCGGGCACCACGATGCTCATCGCGGCCGGCATCTGCGTCGTCGGCGCGTCGGTCTCCCAGGTCCTCGCCCCGGAAACGATGGGCCGCAGTCTCAGCGAAACGTCCGCCCCACACCAACCGTAACCACCCCGATCCCGAGCGCGGAGTCGCCGGACCGACAACGACGTCAGCCCCGCGACTCCGCCTCGACCCCCAGAACGTCCCACCACACTCCGTGTGTTCGCCAAGGAAGGAGCCAGCGATCATGTCGACCATCTCGGACGCGGTCACCGCACTGGCAAACAAGGGAATGATCCTCGTCGTCGACGACGAAGACCGCGAGAACGAGGGCGACCTGATCATGGCCGCCGAATACGCGAGCACCGATGCGGTCGCGTTCTTCCTCGAACACACATCCGGCTTTCTCTGCGTCGCCATCGACGAGGCCCGCGCCGACACACTCGGCCTCGACCTGATGGTCCCCGACAACACCGAAGCCCACAACACCGCCTTCCTGATCAGCGTCGACTACCGGCACGGCACCACCACGGGAATCAGTGCGGGCGATCGTGGCGCCACCATCCGGGCCTTGGCCGACCCGGCCCTGCAGCCCGCCGACCTCGCCCGGCCCGGCCACGTCATGCCGCTGCTCGCCAAGCCCGGCGGCGTCCTCGAGCGCCCGGGGCACACCGAAGCCGGAGTCGATTTGTGCCGCATGGCCGGGCTCAGCGGCGCCGCCCTGCTCTGCGAGATCGTCACCCCCGACCGGCGGGAGATGATGCGACGCGACGACCTCGAACAACTCGCCGCACAGCACTCGATCCCGATGATCTCCATCGCCGAACTGCGCGCGTGGCGCTCACGCACGGATGGAACGGTGACCCCGCTCCGCCAGAAGGCCGCGCGCCCCGGGAACATCGTTGTCCGGTCCGGTCGCAGCACCCTGCCCACCGACGTCGGCACGTTCGACGCGCTGGCCTATCAGGCACCCGGCGCCGGCGTCGAGCACCTGGCCCTGGTGATGGGCGACGTGGCCACCACCGACGCGCCGCTGGTCCGGATGCACAGCGAGTGCATCACCGGTGACCTCGCCGGCTCCCTGCGCTGCGATTGCGGACCCCAATTCCGATCCGCCATGAGCGCCATCGCCGAGGCCGGCGCCGGCATCCTGATCTATCTCCGCGGACACGAGGGCCGCGGAATCGGCCTGGGGCACAAATTGCGCGCCTACGAACTCCAGCAACACGAGGGCCTCGACACCATCGACGCCAACGTCAGCCTCGGCCTGCCCGTCGACAGCCGCGACTACCGCGTCGCCTGCGAAATCCTCGACGACCTCGGAGTCGGCCGAGTGCGGCTGATGACGAACAACCCCGACAAGGTCCGGGCCCTGATCGACCACGGCATCACCGTCGCCGAACAGATCCCACACGAGTCCTCACCGACCGCCTACAACCGGTCCTATCTGACCACCAAACGCGACCGCATGGGTCACACGCTGCAGCGGCTCGGTTGAGTCCCCGCGTCACCCCGCCCATGCGACACGGCAGGCCGGCCTTGGTCACCGGTGTCGAACACCCGGAGGGTGCTCACGCTGCCCGCACTCTCGCCGAGCATGGATTCGATGTCGTCGCACACAGTTTCACTCCGGAGGCGGCCGAACGGATCGCCCGGGACATCACGAGCGGCGGTGGCCGCGCAACCGCCGTCGTCGCCGATCTCACCATCGACCGGGAGGTCGACCGGCTCTTCACCACCGTCGAAGACATCCACGGCCACGTCGACACGGTCGTACACGCCGCCTGGATTCCCGGACCCGAATCCACCGGCACGTCACTCGAGACGATCCATCCCCACGACTGGCACCGATTCGTCCACGCTCACCTCGGCATGGTCTTCGCGACCGTGCGGCGGGCGATGCAGTCGATGAACACAAGCGGCCGGGCGGGATCCATCGTCACCGTCGTCGGCCTGGGCCGATCAGCCACTGAAACAGGCGATTCCACGCTGGCCCGGCAGGTGATCGACGGCGCGATCGAGGCCTTCGCCGTCGCGGCGGCGCGCGACCTCGGCGCCTGCAGCGTCCAGGTCACCAGCATCCGCTTGGTCGACGAACTTCCGACACCCGAACACCCGGACGAGCGCCGCGCACCGGATTTCGACACCGCCCTCGTCCGACTCGCCGACCCCGTCCACCACGGCGGCTGGTCCGGCAGGGTTCTCACCGCGCACGCGGCCCTGCCGGCTGCCGTGCACTGACAACCCATCCCCGTTTCCGTCCAACACCTTTGGAGTTGAAGCCGTGACTGTCGTGTCCGAATCCACTACACCGCAGAAGATCGAACTGTCCGACGAGGAGATCTTCGCCGGCCACGTCGGGGGAAAGCTGTCCGTGGAGTTGACGACCTCGCTGGACACTCAGCGGGATCTGTCGATCGCCTACACCCCGGGGGTGGCGCAGGTCTCCCGCGCCATCGCTGCCGGCGAGACCCTCGCCGACCGGTACACCTGGGCCAGCCGGCTGGTGGTCGTCGTCAGTGATGGTTCCGCGGTGCTCGGCCTCGGGGACATCGGGCCCCGTGCCTCTCTTCCGGTGATGGAGGGCAAGTCGGCGCTGTTCAAGAATTTCGCCGGGTTGAACTCGATCCCGCTGGTCCTGGACACGAAGGACCCGGACGAGATCGTCGAGACCCTGATCCGGCTGCGCCCGAGCTTCGGTGCGGTGAATTTGGAGGACATCTCCGCGCCCCGCTGCTTCGAGATCGAACGGCGCGTCATCGAGGCGCTGGACTGCCCGGTGATGCACGACGACCAGCACGGCACCGCGATCGTGGTCCTCGCCGCGCTGAAGGGTGCGGTGAAGGTCCAGGGCCGGGAGTTGTCCGGGTTGCGGGTGGTGATCTCCGGTGCGGGCGCCGCGGGTGTGGCGTGCGCGAACATTCTGCTTGCCGCGGGGATCGCGGACGTGACGGTGCTGGATTCGAAGGGCATCGTCTCGGCCGACCGCGGTGACCTGAACGAGGTCAAGACGGATCTGGCCGCGCGCACGAACCCGGCCGGCCGCCGCGGTGGTATCGCCCGGGCCCTGGACGGGGCGGATGTGTTCCTCGGGGTGTCCGCTGGGACCGTGCCGGAGGAGTTGATCGCGACGATGGCGGAGGGTTCGATCGTGTTCGCGTTGTCGAACCCGGACCCGGAGATCCATCCCGACATTGCCCGCAGGCATGCGGCGATCGTCGCGACCGGGCGGTCGGATTTCCCGAATCAGATCAACAATGTGCTGGCCTTTCCCGGTGTGTTCCGGGGTGCGCTCGATGCCGGTGCCCGGCGGATCACCGAGGGTATGAAGCTCGCCGCCGCCGAGGCGATTCTCTCGGTTGTCGGTGACGAGGTGGCTGTGGACAGGATCGTTCCCAGCCCGCTCGATCCTCGCGTCGCACCGGCTGTCGCGGAGGCAGTCGCCGCCGCTGCGCGATAGGCGCTTCGCGCCCGTGCGTGGTTAAGGAGTCTCTGCACTCGTCAACCACGCACGGGCGGCGGAGCCGCCCCTGTTCCGCGGCGGTGAGGGCGTGAGTTCGGCATTCGCGGAGCACTGGGCAGTCCTGGCAGATCTGTTTCGCGCGGCGTTCGCGCCGTGTGCGGACGGTTCGCTGCTCGCGATCGTCGGGCGAGAAGAACATGGCGGTGTCGGTTCCGCGGCACGATCCCTCATGTCGCCAGTCCCAGCCGGACGGACGGTCGGATGGATGCTCGGTGATGGTCATTCGGTTTCCCGGGGTCGACGTTTCGGTACTCCTACGACAAACGCACCGCCGTAACCGGGACAAAGCGTGGCCGGTACGGCGGTGCGTCGTGCACGTGGAGGGCGGGTGCCTGACGCCGACACATCAGGTCAGGCACCCGCGCAGTTCGTTCAGTCAAGAAGGCGCTCCTGATTCCTGAACGAACGGATTGCCGCAGGGAATATGTTCCCCGCGAAGATCTTTCGTGGTGTCAGTTGGTCGCGGTGGACACGTCGAACTCGATGGTGCCGAAGCCTTCGAATTCGCCGACCCAGCGGCCGGCCTGGTTCATGGGCACTGCCTGCAGGCAGCTGCCGGGGAGGATGACCTGGCCGGCCTGAAACTCGACGTCGTAGGCGGCGAGGCGGTTGACCAGCCAGGCGACCGCGGCGAGGGGGTTGCCGAGGATGTTGCGGGTGTTGCCGGTGATGACCTCGCGCCCGTTGAAGTGCAGGGAGCCGTTCATGTCGCGCAGGGTGAGGTCGGTGATGCGGCGGGGGGTGCCGCCGAGGATGACCGCGCCGGTGGATCCGTTGTCGGCGAGGGTGTCCGGGAGGTCGATGGCCCAGTTCTGGACGCGGGAGTCGATGATCTCGATGGCGGGCACGGCGTAGTCGATGGCGTTGATGACGTCGGCGACCGTGATGTTGGGCCCGCGCAGACTGCTCTTCAGCACGAAGGCGGGTTCGAGTTCGACGAACGGTTCGATGTACTTTTCCCGTTCGAGGGTGGTGCCTTCGTAGGCGAAGATGCTGGCGAGCAGGAATCCGTAGTCGGGCTGGCCGAGGCCGAAGGCTTCCTGCATGACCTTCGCGATGTTGCCGAGCTTGTATCCGACGAGGCGGTCACCGTCTGCGACGGCGTGTTCGACGTTGATGCGCTGGACGGCGAAGGCGGAGTCGGCGTCGAGGGCGGGCCAGGTCTTGGTCGGTGCGGTGATCGGTGCCCCGTTCACGCGTGCCGTCCGCAGCGTGGTCGCGACGTCGTGGAGTTCGGTGGTCTGCATGGGTGTCCTTGTCGGGTCGGTGGGGTCAGACGGCGTCGACGGTGCGGTTGCCGAAGCGGAGGCCGGGGTGATCGTCGCGGAGCCGGACGGCGCCGGGGCCGTAGAGCTTCTCGCGCAGGGTGGAGCCTTCGTAGTCGCTCCACATGGTGCCGCGGCGCTGCAGTTCGGGGACGACGAGTTCGATGAAGTCGGCGATGTCCTGGTACTTGATGGCGTTGGCGAGGTTGTAGCCGGCGATACCGGTCTCGTTCATCCACCGGGTCAGCTCGTCGGCCACGGTGGTGGGGGAGCCGACGATGGTGGGGCCGGTGCCGCCGATGCCGACGAATTCGGCGATGTCGCGCGGGGTCCACTCCTTGTCGGGGTCCATCTTCGAGAACAGGTCGACCATGGTCTGTCCGGCGTTGGTCTTGACGTGCTTGAGGGGCACGTCGGGGTCGAACTGCGACATGTCCAGTCCGGTCCAGCCGCTGTAGCGGGCCATCGCCCCGGTGTAGCTCACGAGCTTGCGGTAGCTCTCGTACTTCGCGTGGGCTTCTTCGTCGGTCGGTGCGCAGACGACGTTGAGCATCTGCAGCACGTGCACGTTGGCCGGGTCGCGGCCGGCCTCGGCGGCGAGGGCGCGCAGGCTGTCGACCTGCTTCTTCAGCGCCGGGATGGACACGGCGTTGACGAACACCGCCTCGGCGCTGGCGGCGGCGAGGGCGCGGCCCTTGGACGAGCCGCCGGCCTGGAAGATCACCGGGGTGCGCTGCGGGGACGGCTCGCACAGCGCGAAGCCGGGCACGGAGAAGTACTTACCCTTGTGCTCGATGTTGTGCACGCGGCTGGGATCGATGTACATGCCGCGCTCGGCGTCCCGGACTACCGCGTCGTCGTCCCAGGATCCCTCCCACAGCTTGTAGCAGACCTCGAGGTACTCGGCGGCCATGTCGTACCGCTCGTCGTGCGGAACCTGCTGTCCGGTACCGAGATTGCGGGCTGCGCTGTCGGAGTAGGAGGTCACCAGGTTCCAGCCGACCCGGCCGTCGGTGAGGTGGTCGAGGGTGCTGAACTTGCGGGCCAGCGCGTACGGGTGCTCGTAGGAGGTCGACCCCGTCAGCCCGAATCCGAGGTTCTTCGTCACCGCCGCCATCGCGGAGACGGCCATGAACGGATCCTGCGCGGGGATCTGCGCGGCGTCGGCGAGGGCCGCGTCGGCGTTGCCCTCGTAGATGTCGTGGTAGCCGACGTTGTCGGCGAAGAAGATGCCGTCGAACCGGGCCGCCTCCAGCAGTTTGGCGTACTCGGTCCAGTAGGCGAGGTTCTTGTAGTTCGTGCCCTGATCCTTCGGGTGCCGCCACAGACCGGCCGACAGGTGCGCCGGGCCCTGGTAGTCGAAGGCAAAGATCCGCATGCGCTGAGACGCCATTGTCTATCTCCGTTCACTTTTTGAACGCGTAGTTCATGTGTTGAACAACACTGTAAGAGGTGGAATGTGTGGGCGTCAATAGCGCATTTCGCAAGAATTACCCCGGAACTTGTCGATGCTCGCATCCCCGTCACTTCGCGACGCCTCACTTTATGGTCGGCATGTTCAAATAGTGGATGGGCGTGTAGAACATAGGACATGCGTGCCATTCAGGTCTCTCGTCTCGGTGGTCCCGACGTTCTCGAACTCACCGAGGTCCCCGATCCTCAGCCCGGTCCGGACGATCTGCTCGTGCGGACCGACGCGATCGGCGTCAACTTCATCGACACCTATTTCCGGACCGGGGTGTACCCGCATCCGCTGCCGTACGTTCCCGGCGACGAGGGCTCGGGTGTCGTCGAGGCGGTCGGTGCCGGGGTGTGCGGCTTCGCGCCCGGTGACCGCGTCGCGTGGTGTGGGGCAACCGGCAACTACGCAGAACACGTGGTGGTGCCCGCCGCAGTCGCGATCGCGGTACCGGACGGCGTACCCGCCCCGCAGGCGGCTTCTGCACTGGCGCAGGGGATGACGGCCCACTACCTGGCGTACTCGACCTATCCGGTGCAGTCCGGCGACACCGTGCTCGTCCACGCCGGGGCGGGCGGCGTCGGATTGCTGCTGACCCAAATGGCCACGAAGTTGGGTGCGCGGGTGATCACCACCGTCTCATCGGATGTGAAGGAGAAGCTGTCGCGCGAGGCCGGCGCCGCCGAGGTGCTCCGGTACGAGGACGACATCGCCGCCCGCGTCCGCGAACTCACCGACGGGGAAGGTGTGGCCGTCGCCTACGACGGGGTCGGCGCGGCCACGTTCGAGGCGAGCCTCGCGTCCGTCCGGGTCCGTGGCACCCTTGCCCTCTTCGGCGCCTCGAGCGGCCTGGTACCGCCGTTCGACCCGCAACGGCTCAATCCCGCAGGGTCCTTGGTCCTCACCCGTCCCACGCTCGCGCACTACATCCGCACCCGTGAGGAACTCACCTGGCGGGCAGGCGAGGTTTTCGCGGCCGTCGCGGACGGTTCGTTGCATGTTCGCGTCGGCGCGCACTACCCGCTCGAACACGCCGCCGACGCGCATCGGGACCTCGAGGCCCGGAAGACCACCGGTGCCGTCGTTCTCGTCCCCTGACCGGGAGCCATACGGACGTACAATTCTGCTGGCGATGTTCATACCCGAATCGACGGAGTGATTCGTGTCGAACCTGACAGTCGGCGACTTGGTGGCCATGCGGCAACTCGCGTGCAGCGTGGTGGCCGGCGCTGCCGGTACCGGCCGGATCGTGGTGTGGGCGCAGGTGTGCGAACTGCCCGACCCGTGGAATTGGCTCGGTAAGGACGACCTGTTGATGACCACCGGTATGAGCCTCCCGGCAGCGGCGGACGCACAGCGAGAGTTCGTGCGACGTCTCAGCGAGGCGGGTCTGGCCGGCATCGCGATCGGCGACGACCTGCTCGCGCCCCCGCTGACGCAGGACATGCTGGCCGAAGCCGAGGAGCAGTGCTTCCCGGTCGTCTCGGTCGGTCATGCGACACCTTTTGTCGCGATCGGCCGGACCGTCGCCATCGCGGCCCAGAGCGTCCAGGTCAGTCGAATCGCCCGCTTGAGCCGGCTCTACGACGCCACGCAGGCGGCACCGGAGGACGAGACGTCGCTGCTCGATCGAGTGTCGGCGGAGCTCGGACACCGACTCCACGTCGTGGACGTCGAACTCGGCAGCGAGGTGCTGCGCGACGCCCGTCCGCTCGGCGACGATCTCGTCGACGAACTCCGCCGCAGCGTCGGCGGCCGGCTCGACCGTCTTCCGTCGAGGGTGTCGATCGACGCCGGCGCCGGGACGACGGCGACAGCGTTCCCCCTCGCCACCCACCGCAGGTGCATGCTCGTCGCGGCCGGGCACGCCGACATCGAGGTCGACGCGTTCGTGTTGTTGCATGCGCAGAGCCTGGTGGGCGTGGAAGTGGAGCGGGTGACCCGGGAACGTGAACGCACCGATGTGGTGCGGGCGGAGCTGCTCGAGCAGATGATCACCGGATCGATCAGCGCGGAAGCTGCCACACCCCGCCTCGGACAACTGGAGTTGGCCGATGCCCACTGGTGCGTCATCGGATTCGACGCATCTCACCTCCAGACGGCCCGCACGCTCGTCGGGGACCGCGGAGTCCCGTACCTGTCGTGCCCGGTAGGGGACGAGGGGTACCTGATGGTTCCGAGCACCGACGCCGACCTGACGGCGGACCTCCTCGACCGCCACATCGATGCGATGGGCATGTCGGCCCGTAACGCGACGACTCTGCGGGTCCCGGACAGCGTTCGTCAAGCCCGGTGGGCTCTCCAGGCCGCGCGGGCGGCGGGCGGCGGGCTTGCCGAGTATTCGACCGCGGCCCCCCTGTTCCTTCCCCGAACCTTGACCGAAGCACATTTCGCGACGCGGGCCGTGCTGGGGAAGGTCATCGACTACGACGCGGCCAATCACAGTGATCTCGTCGAGACACTCGACGTATTCCTGTCCATGGATCGGAACTGGTCGGCAACCGCGGAAAAGCTTGTCGTTCACCGCCAGACGCTCGGATACCGACTACGCAAGATCGAGGGCCTCACCGGCCGAAGCATGAAGAGCTCCGCGGACATCGCCGACTTCTGGATGGCGCTGATCACCCGCCGGATCAGTAGCGTCCGGGACTGAGACGAGAGGAAGACGATGTCGAGACTCACCGTCGGCGACCTCATCGCCATGGATCAGCTCGGGTGCGCTGCCGTCGCCGGTGTGACGGGCCTCGATCGCCGGATCGTGTGGGCGCACACCTCGGAACTCGACCCCTGGGACTGGCTGGGAGCAGACGAACTGCTGATGACCGCCGGATTGTGCGTGCCGCCGGACGAGCCGGCGCAGTGCACGTTCGTCGAGCGCCTCCACGACAAGGGTCTGGCGGGCGTCATCATCAGTGACGATGCGACCGCGCCACCGCTCACGCCCGCGATGCTCGCTGTTGCCGACCGACTGGGTTTCCCCATGCTTCGGTGCAGCCACACCACCCCGTTCGCGGCCATCGGACGGACGGTGGCCCTGGCCAGTCAGAGTGTTCAGGTCAGCAGGGTCGCACGACTGAGCCGTCTCTACGAACACGCACGCTCGACCTCACTGGCGGAGACGAGTCTCCTGGTCCGGCTGTCCCGCGAGCTTCGCTACACGCTGCACGTCGTCGACGTCGAGTACGGCACCGAAGTTCTCCCCACCGGCAATGCACTGTCCGACAAGACCATCCGTGTGTTGGCTGCGCGGGTCTCCGGGACCCTCGATCGTCTTCCCGCCCACCTCACGCTGACCGACGGTGCCGACTACGTGATGACCGCCCATGCCCTTCCCACTCACCGGAAATGCATGCTGGTGATGGAGGGAAGCCCGGCCACGGACGTCGATGCCTTCGCCCTGCTGCATGTGCGAACCCTGATCGGCGTCGAAGTCGAAAAGGTCACCAGGGAGCGGGAGCACGCCGACCAGGCCGGTGAGGGTCTGCTGCGGAGAATTCTCGCCGGAACCGACGCCGCCGAGGCGGTGACACCGCTGCTCGAACAGTTCGACCTCGCCGAACCCGAGTGGACGGTGCTGAGCTTCGGAACCGACTTCCTACCGGCTGCGCGGACGATAACCGGCGACCGGGGTGTTCCCAACGTGACCGGCATACTCGACGAACACGCGTACATGCTGATTCCCACCGGCCGGAGTCCGGAGACCATCGACGTGCTGAGCGGCAGAACCCGGGCGATGGGGGTGTCACCCTCGGCGACCACGATCGGGCAGATCTCCGACAGCGCTCGTCAGGCGGGGTGGGCGCTGGACACCGCCCGATCGACCGGCGTACCCGTCGCCCGATACTCCACCGACGCACCACTGTTCGTGCCGCGCACCCTGTCCGACGCCCGGCACGCCACCGACGCGATCCTCGGAGATCTCCTCCTGTACGACCGGGGACACGAGTCGCACCTCGTCGAGACGCTCGAAACCTTCCTCACGCACGACCGAAGCTGGACGGAGACTGCCGAGCAGCTCGGGATTCACCGGCAGTCTCTTGCCTTCCGTCTCGGGAAGATCGAGTCCGTGACGGGACGCAATCTCAAGGCGTCCTCGGACATCGCGATGCTGTGGCTGGCGCTCCGCGCGCGCGCCCACGCGAGTGCGCTGACCGACTGAACAGGGTCAGACGGCGGCGGCCGCGCGTAATCCGTCGAGGACGGCCTCTTCGACGGTGCGTGGGGCGAGGCAGTCGCCGACTCCGGTGAACGGGATGCCGGTGGATTCGACGTCGGCGAGCAGGGCGTCGTTCTGCTGGTGGCCGAGGGCGAGCACGAGTCCGTCGACGCCGTCGAGGATGATCGGTTCGCCGGTCAGGGTGTTGACCAGGTACACGGTGTCGTCGTCCGCCCCGAACAGGCGGGCGTGGGGGACGATGCGCACCTTCGCTTCGGTGGCCGCGCGCAGCATCGACACCCGGGTGAACTGCTGCAGGTTCTCGCCGGCCGCGTAGCCGTTGACGCACAGGGTCACCTTGCGCCCGTCGCGGGCAAGCATTTCCGCGACCCCGAGCCCGGTCCAGTCGCCGCGCCAGTCGGCCACGACGATCTCCCCCTTGGGGGTGTTGCCGCCGTTCGCGCCGATCACGTCCCACGCCTCGAGGACCGGCATATCGCCGTCCAGTTCGAGGTGCGGCCGGTACGGGGTGGCGCCGGTCGCGATGATGACGTGGTCGGGTCGTTCCGCGGTGATCATCGCCGCATCGACCTCGACGCGGGTCTTCACGATCACCCCGTAGCGGTCGAGTTCGGACTGCAGATTGGTGGCGGCGCCGCCGAACTCGGACCGGCCGGGCAGCCGCTCGGCGAGCAGCACCTGTCCGCCGACTCGGCCACTGGCCTCGTAGAGGGTGACCCGGTGCCCGCGCTGGGCGGCGACCACGGCGGCCTTCATTCCGGCGGGTCCGCCGCCGACGACCATGACGTCCGTCGGTTTCGGGGTGAGCACCAGCGTGCCGAACTCGCGTTCGCGTCCGGTCTCCGGGCGCTGGATGCAGGAGATCGGGTACCCGGATTGGAAGTGGCCGATGCACGCCTGGTTGCAGCCGATGCAGGCCCGGATGTCGTCCGGCCGCTCGGCGAGGGCCTTGGCCGGCATGTCCGG
Source organism: Rhodococcus sp. NPDC057014 (assembly GCF_042673295.1). Lineage (NCBI taxonomy): Bacteria > Bacillati > Actinomycetota > Actinomycetes > Mycobacteriales > Nocardiaceae > Rhodococcus > Rhodococcus sp. NPDC057014. The sequence continues at coordinate 6,765 of NZ_JBHUSF010000117.1, read as the reverse complement.
GTCGCAGATCAGGGCGCGGGTCATGGCGCAGGCGTCGGCCTGACCCTTGGCGACGACGATCTCGGCTTCCTGCGGTTGGTTGATCCGCCCGGCGACGAGCACCGGAACCGACACCGCCGCCTTGATCTTCGCCGCGGCAGGTGCGGTGTAGGCGGCCTCCTCGCTCATCGGCGGAACGATGTGCATGGACCCGGACCGGCTGGCGGACGTGCCCTCGGTGACGTTCAGGAAGTCCAGCAGCCCGTCCGCGTCGAGCCGGCGGCAGACCTCGACGATGTCGGTGGGTTCGTCCTCCACGGAGGAGTGCTCGATCCCGGACACGCGGACGCCGACGGCGAATCCCGATCCGACGGCCTCGCGGACGGCGGCGATGATCTCGCGCAGGAACCGCATCCGATTGTCGAGGTCGCCACCGTACCGGTCGGTGCGCAGATTCAGGTCGGGGTTGAGGAACTGGGCGGGCAGGTAGCCGTGGCTGGCCACGACTTCGACACCGTCGAGTCCGGCCTGCTGGAGCCGGCGCGCCCCGGCCGCGTATCCGGCGACGACCTCGGCGATCATCGCCTGGGACATCGGCCGGGGCATGACCCGGAATCGTTCGTTCGGCACGGCCGACGGGGCGTACGCGACCGGAAGCGCACCGTCCTGGGATTCCATGATCTCCCGGCCCGGGTGGAACACCTGACCGAACAGCGCGCACCCGTGCTCGTGGACGGCGTCGGCGACGCGCCGGTAGCCGGCGATGCAGCTGTCGTCGGTGGCCATGAGCACGTGGTAGGTGTACCGCGCGGTCTCGTGGATCCCGGCGACCTGCATGACGATCAGTCCGGCACCGCCGGCCGCCCGGGCGCGGTGGTATTCGACGAGCTGGTCGGTGACCGCGCCGTCGTGCACCATCACGGTGTCGTGCCCGGAGGAGAAGATCCGGTTCTTGAGGGTGACGTCGCCGACCTGCAGCGGGGAGAACAGCGTCGGAAAGAGGGTCTCAGACATGGAAATCCCAGTTCTGTACTGGTGGTGGAAGGGGTGGTCAGCCGGCGTCGGTGTCGGCGAGGACGCGCTGGGCACCGGCCACGGCGACGGCGTCCGCTTCGAAGAGCATGCCCTCGACGAGGAACGAGTTCTGCACCGCGGTCACCGCCGGGTACGGGGCGGAGAAGAACTCGGCGCGAACCTTCTTGAACGTGTCGAAGTCGTCGCGGTCGCCCAGGTAGGCGGTCAGCTTGACCACCGACGACATCGAGGCGCCGTGCTGGGTCAGGATCTTGTCGATGTTGCGGAACACCTGGCGGGCCTGCGCCTCGAAGCCGCCGTCGACGAGGTTGCCGGCGTCGTCGTAGCCGGCCTGACCGGACGTGAACACCAGGTCCCCGGCCTTGGCGCCCTGGCTGTACTGCGCGGACTGCGCCCAGGTGAAGGGGGCGGGGCGGGTTTCGACGATGTTCTCGGTGGTCGTCATGGTGATCCTCTCGGTAGACGTCCCGGGAGTACGGGATCGCGGTGGCTGACGAGAGGGAACGCTATGGCACGACTCACCAGGGCGTAACCGTACTGTTGGACAAACCCGGATCACCGCTTTAGTCAGGCGTACGGTGTCCGCGTCCTGTGGTGCCCTACCCGCCCTCGCGCAGCAGCGCGACGTCGGACACCATCCGAATGTGATCGGCCATGGCACGGGAGGCGCCCGCGGAGTCCCGGTCACGGATCGCCGTCGCAATGCGACGGTGCCCTTCGAGCGAGGCTCGCGGTCGTTCGGCCTGGGAGAGGGATTCGATCCGGGTCTCCCGGATCAGCCCGGAGATCTCGTGCATCAGCTTGGCCAGCAGTGACGAGTGCGCCGCGACGGTGATGGCCTCGTGGAACTGCTCGTCGCCGACGACGCCGCGATCGCCCGCGGCGATCTCCGACTCCATCGTCGCGAGGGCGGAATCGATCGCCGCCATCTCCGCGTCGGTCCGGCGCTCGGCGGCGAGCCCGGCAAGTTTGACCTCGAGTGCCTCGCGGGCCTCGATCACCTCGGGCAGGCGGTCGGCGTGTTCCCGCAGGGCCTTGACCGCGCGTTCCTCGATGGGTTGTCGGACGAGGACGGCGCCGTCGCCGTGCCGCACCGACACCACGCCCTGCACCTCGAGGGCGACGAGGGCCTGGCTCAGCGACGCGCGGGACACTCCCAGCTGAGCTGCGAGTTCGCGCTCGGCGGGGAGGCGGTCGCCCGGCGTCATCTCGTGTTCGGCGATGTGGGCGCAGAGTTGTTCGACGATCACCTCGTACAGTCGCGGTCGCGCTACCGGACGCAGTTGCTCAGCCACTGGGCCACCCACTCTCCATTCCACTGAAACTACTCCACGGTATCTCGCCGAGTCGGGTAACCGCACCCACAGTTCCTGTTGACAGTGACCCACGACACTGCTTCGATGAAGTGGCTAGGCCAATCTGCCACTGAGTCAATTTGCTCGCCGGCGGCGGTCGAGACCAGTTGCCACTGCCACAGAACCGGAGACTTTCATGTCGACCGAGTTGATCCCCATCCTCGCGCTTGCCGTCATGTTCCTGGCGGCGACCGTGCTGCCCGTGAACATGGGCGCCCTCGGCTTCGTTGCCGCCTTCTTCGTCGGCACCCTGTCGCTGCACATGAGCAGCGACGACATCATCGCCGGATTCCCCAGCAGCCTGTTCCTCACGCTGGTCGGCATCACCTACCTCTTCGCGATCGCCCAGAACAACGGCACCGTCGACCTGATGGTCCGCGGGGCGGTTCGACTGGTCCGCGGTCGTGTCGCCCTGATCCCCTGGGTGATGTTCGGGATCACGGCGGTCCTCACCGCGATCGGTGCGCTCGGCCCCGCCGCCGTGGCGATCGTCGCGCCGATCGCTCTCGGCTTCGCCGCGCGGTACAAGATCAACGCCCTCCTGATGGGCATGATGGTCGTGCACGGGGCCCAGGCCGGCGGATTCTCGCCGATCAGCATCTACGGCGTCACGGTCAACGACATCGCGTCCAAGGCGGGACTGACCAACAGCCCGCTCACCCTCTTCCTCGGAAGCCTCCTGTTCAACGCCGCGATCGGAGTACTGCTGTTCGTGTTCCTCGGCGGGCGGGACCTGATCGGGCGCAGCGTGCACGACGACGGTGTCGAGGACGCGGCGGGAACCGGCACCGGCGGCTCGGGCGGGGGAGCGTCGACGACCGGCGGCGACGCGGGGTCGGGCGGGGCCACCGCCACCAAGGTGCGTCCGGTGCAGACCCTCGCGGGCTCACCCGCGCGCTCCGGTGTCACGTTCGATCAGGCCCTCACTCTGGTGGGTCTCGCCGCGCTCGCCGTGTTCTCGCTGATCCTCGATCTGGACGTGGGATTCATCTCGATGACGGTGGCCGTCGTCCTGGCGCTCGCCTCACCGAAGGCGCAGAAGGGTGCGATCGCGCAGATCAGCTGGTCGACGGTACTGCTCATCGGCGGCGTCCTCACGTTCGTGGGCGTCCTGCAGGAGGCGGGCACGGTCGAGTACGTCGGCAACGCGGTCGCGAGCCTGGGCATGCCGCTCCTCGTCGCCCTGCTCCTCTGCTACATCGGGGCCATCGTCTCGGCGTTCGCCTCGTCCACGGCGATCCTGGGCGCGACGATTCCGCTGGCGGTTCCGTTCCTTCTCGCCGGTGAGGTGGGTGCGGTGGGTGTCATCGTCGCGCTCGCCATCTCCTCGACCATCGTCGACGTCAGCCCGTTCTCGACCAACGGCGCGCTGGTCCTCGCGAACGCGCAGAACGTCGATCGTGACCGGTTCTACAAGCAGATCCTGAAGTACAGCGCGCTCGTCGTCGCCATCGGGCCGCTCGCGGCCTGGGCGATTCTCGTGGTGCCCGGCTGGCTCTGACCGCCGACGGGTAGGCGTCCGGCCCGCCACCTCGAAAACTCGGCTCTTGACATCCGTCGGATCAGATGTTTCATTTAATTGGCTAGTCCACTAGGTCACTGCACCAACAGTCCAGCTATCGCGGCTCTCGCCAGGAAGTAACGGTGGTTTCACATGTCCACGAAAACGATGGAGCGCACGGGTCCGCTGCAAGGAGTGGTCGTCGTCGATCTGACGCGCGCACTGGCGGGTCCCCACGCGGCGATGATGCTCGGCGACCTCGGCGCGGACGTCATCAAGGTCGAAACCCCGCACGGCGGCGACGACACCCGCGGGTGGGGGCCGCCGTTCGTCGAACCCGCCGACGCAGAGCGGGAATCGACGTACTTCCTGTCCACGAACCGGAACAAGAAGTCGATCACCCTGGACCTCAAGGCCGAAGACGGACGAGACACCCTCGAGTCCCTCGTCCGGCGGGCCGACGTCCTCATGGAGAACTTCCGCACCGGGGTCCTCGACCGGCTCGGGTTCACCACCGAGCGTCTCGCGGAACTGAACCCCCGCCTGGTCGTGTTGTCCATCAGCGGTTTCGGTCACGACGGACCCGAAGGCGGACGCGCGGGCTACGACCAGATCGCCCAGGGCGAGGCCGGGCTGATGTCGCTGACCGGCCCCAACCCCGACGACGTCCAGCGCGTCGGCGTCCCCATCGCGGATCTGCTCGCCGGCATGTACGGGGCGTTCGGGGTCGTCGCCGCGTTGCAGGAACGCGAACGCACCGGACGGGGCCGCGTCGTGCGAACGTCGTTGCTGGCCAGCGTCGTCGGCGTGCACGCCTTCCAGGGGACGAAGTGGACCGTCGCCGGCGAGGTCGGCGAGGCGCAGGGCAACCACCATCCCTCGATCTCGCCGTACGGGCTGTTCCGCACCGCCGACGGCGCCGTGCAGATCTCGGTCGGCAGCGAAGGGCTGTGGAAGCGGTTCTGCGCGGGCTTCCACCTCGACCCCGACGCCCCCGGCATGGCCACCAATCCCGAACGCGTCGAGAACCACAAGCAGGTCCTCGAACTGGTCGAGGACGCGTTCGGCGCGTACACGAGCGACGAACTCCTGATCGAACTCGACCGGATCGGGGTGCCTGCGGGACGCGTCCGGACCATCTCCGAGGTCTACGAATGGGAGCAGACCAAGTCGCAGGGGCTGCTCGTCGACGTCGACCACCGCACCCTCGGCAACATCACGCTGCCCGGCCCGCCCCTGCGGTTCTTCGAACCGGACGGCACCGAGGTCACCGAAACCCGGCACACCGCACCGCCCGTCCTCGGCGCGGACAACGACACCGTGATGTCGTGGCTGAAGGAATGCAGCTGATGGCGCGCCTGACCGCTCCCGAACTGCTCGATCTGGTGGTCGACGCCGGCACCTGGGAGTCGTGGGACACCCCGCCGATCCAGGTCGCGGCGGACTCCGAGTACGCGGACGAGCTTCTCCGCGCGCAGGAGAAGACCGGCCTCGACGAGGCGGTGCTCACCGGCGTCGCCACCATCCGCGGCCGCCGAACCGCAATCCTCGTCTGTGAGTTCGGTTTTCTCGGCGGCTCCATCGGAGTGGCGGCGGGGGAGCGACTGGTCGCCGGGATCCGGCGTGCCACCCGCGAAGGCCTTCCGCTGCTCGCCCTGCCCACCTCGGGCGGGACGCGCATGCAGGAGGGGACGACCGCGTTCCTGCAGATGGTCAAGATCACGGCCGCGGTGATCAAGCACAAGGAGGCGCACCTGCCGTACCTCGTCTACCTCCGGAGCCCCACGACCGGCGGGGTGTTCGCGTCCTGGGGATCGCTGGGCCACGTCACCATCGCGGAGCCGGGAGCGCTCGTCGGTTTCCTCGGGCCGCGCGTGTACGAGGCGCTGTACGACGCGCCGTTCCCCACCGGTGTCCAGACCGCCGAGAACCTGCACGCGCACGGACTCATCGACGCGGTGCGGCCGCCGGAACAGCTCGCCGAGATCGTCGACCGCGCGCTGCGCATCATCACGTCCAGCCGTGGTGGCCGGCCGGCTCCCGCCGACCCCGCCGTGCACGAGAGGCTGCCGGACGTGCCCGCGTGGGACTCGGTGCTCGCGTCGCGACGCGAAGACCGGCCCGGCGTGCGCGACGTGATGTTCCATTCCGCCTCGGATGTGCTCCCGCTCAACGGAACCGGTCAGGGGGAGATCGATCCGGGCCTGATCCTGGCGCTCGTCCGGTTCGGTGACATGCCCTGCGTCCTGCTCGGGCAGGACCGTCGCGGACAGACGACGCGGTCGCCGCTCGGCCCGGCCGCCCTGAGGGAAGCGCGCAGGGGAATGCGGCTGGCAGCGGAACTGAACCTGCCACTGGTGACGGTCATCGACACCGCGGGAGCCGCGTTGTCGAAGGAGGCCGAGGAAGGCGGGCTCGCCGGCGAGATCGCGCGCTGCATCGCCGACATGGTCTCACTCGACGTTCCCACGATCTCCCTGCTGCTCGGGCAGGGCACCGGCGGCGGCGCGCTCGCGTTGATTCCGGCCGATCGGGTGCTCGCGGCCCAGCACGGCTGGCTGTCGCCGCTGCCGCCCGAGGGTGCGAGCGCGATCCTGCACCACGACATCGCGCACGCGCCGGACATGGCCGCCCGCCAGGGCATCCGGTCGTCCGATCTGCTCCTGAGCGGCATCGTGGACGAGGTGATCCCGGAATTCCCCGACGCAGCCGAGGAATCCACGGCATTCTGCACCCGGGTCGGTGCGGTGCTCCACCGTGAGCTGGCGCTCCTCGACGCGGCGGACACCACCGAGCGACTCTCCGAACGTGCGGCGCGATTCGACCGGATCGGTCTGTTGCAGCCCGCACCCGCATGACCGCCGTGCCGGGGATCCCGATCGGATCCCCGGCACC
>NZ_JBHUSF010000116.1:0-24514 GCF_042673295.1 Rhodococcus sp. NPDC057014 | reverse complement strand
GGGAACTCCGGGGGCGCCTCTGCACGGGTGGGATGGTTAGAGGGAGGTGGGCACGATTATCAGCGCCCAGGCGAGCAGCGGTGCGATGAGGACGACGAGGCCGCAGTAGCCGAGCATCTTGCGCTGGAACCGGTTTCGGTCGGGAACTTCGGCTTCGGCGACCACGATGGAGCCGTTGGTGGCGAAGGGGCTGACGTCGACGACGGTCGCGGAGAAGGCGAGGGCGACGACGAATCCCAGTGCGCCGAGTTCGCCCATGGCCAGCATCGGTGCGGCGAGGGGCAGGGCGATACCGAGCGTGCCGATCGATGAGCCGAACGCCGAGATGATCCCGACGGAGTAGCACAGGATGAGGGCAGTCAGGAGCGGCGAGCCGAGCGCGGTGGCGGCATCGCCGAGGAAGTCGAGTGTGCCGTTCATCTTCAGCACGGTCATGTAGGTCAGCATCCCGCAGACGAGCACCACCGCCGGCCAGGCGACCTTGTCGACGATCTTGGGGTGCTTCTTCGGGGCCATCAGCAGCAATGCGGCGCTGAGGGTGACCGCCATGACGCCGACATCCAGGCGGAAGAACACCGAACCGAGCACCAGCAGGGCGATGGCGCCGAGGGTAGCGATGCGTTCGGTGTTCAGCCGGGTGCGGGCCTCCATGTCTGCCGCCGCGACGAGTGGCCGTTCGGTGATCGCCGTGCCGGTCGCGCTGCGGCGGCCGCCGGTCGGCGAGACGCCGCCGGAGCCTGCACCATCGATAGCCTCGCCGCCGGCGGGTGCATCCTCGGGCAGTTCGTGGAACAGCTCGCGTCCGTAGATCGCGAACAGCACGAGGAAGAACAGGAGGTTGAGCGCGAAGGGGACGACGAACAGCACCAGCGGATTGCTCTCGATGCCCACGGAGTCCATCAGACCGTTGACGAACGCGCCGTAGATGGTGATCGGCGAGAAGGCACAGGAGAGGGCGCCGTGGTTGATAGCCATACCCATCAGCAGTGGGTTGATCTTCTTCTTCGCGGCCAGCGGCATCGCGATGGGGGCGAGCATGCCCGCGGCCATCACCGATCCCAGGGCCATGAGCAGACCCGAGAGTAGGAACATCATGCACACGATCGCCCAGCGTCGACCGCGGACGAGCCGAAGAGAGGACTCGATGACGACGTCGATGGTGCCGTTCGCCTTGGCGATCGCGAACAGCAGCGTGATGCCGCCGACGATCAGGAAGATGTCACCCGGGAACGCGTCGACGATGTCGTCTATGGATATGCCCGACACCCAGCCGCCGACGATGAAGGCGCCCGCGAACGCGAGGATGCCCATGTTGATCGGCGCGATGGTGGCAATGGTGAAGATGAGCGCAAGGACGATGATGGAAATGGTGTAGATCATGATGCGGCTCTTTCGTGGCAGGCGTGGTCAGGGTCGGGATGTCCGACGACTGGTTTCCTCGCGAGGGAGTTACCGGGCCGGGAAGGTTTCGGGAGGGAAGTCGGCCACACCCGGCTCGACCGCATCGTCCGCGCCTTCGATGGCATACCTGCCGCTGCGCCGCCGGCGAGGCGGACCGGCGATGTGAGCGCCGAAGGCGTTTCCGCCGACCGCACTCGAACACATTTCTTCCATGCTGATGATCTCCTTCGCACCCGATCCGGGTGCGCCGCGGTGACTGCATCCGATTCTGTCGGATGCACGGAAGCGCGACCCGGGGCGACTCCGGCCGAGCCTGGCCGGGTGGCGAGACGTCTCGTCCGTAAACGAGGTGATATCCGGGTGACACACGCCACTGTAAGCATTGTGAGCTGGCTTACACAAGCTCCGGCAGCTCGCATCTCGTATTATGAGATACCATCGAGGCTCGTCACGGCGTCGAATCTCACTATGCGAGAACGAGATCGGGAGTCGAGTACGGGCTGTGCGGCGGCCGGAGCTGGCAGAACTGCTCACTCAGGCATCAGTTACACCCGGACCAGTTGATCATATTGCTCAGTTAAAGCCGCCGCGCTTGACGATTCTTGCACCCTGCGTTGACGATTGCGCCACTCCTCGCACACCCCTTTCGCATGGAGTGAGTGCGCCGCGATCCGGTGCAGCACAAGGACGGTGGTTACACAATGACGGAAATGCTGGTCCGCACGGATCATCCGCTCGCCTACGACCTCGACGACCGATACCGAGCCGGTGCCGGCCCGGTCCTGCTGACCGGAGTCCAGGCGATTGCCCGGCTGCTCGTCGAGCAGCACGCACGCGATCTGCGATCCGGGCGCCGCGTGGGGACCTTCATCTCCGGCTACCAGGGCAGCCCGCTGGGCGGGGTCGACCGGATGCTGCTCGAGATGCCGGACGTGTTGTCCACCAACGACATCACGTTCGTTCCCGGACTCAACGAGGAGCTCGCCGCCACCTCGGTCTGGGGTAGTCAGACCGACCTGCCCGCCGGCGAAGCAACCCACGACGGCGTTCTCGGCGTCTGGTACGGCAAGGGCCCCGGCGTGGACCGGGCCACCGATGTGATCAGGCACGCGAACATCTACGGCGTCAACCCCCACGGCGGTGCGGTCCTGCTCGTCGGCGACGATCCAGCGTCGAAGTCGTCGACGGTGCCCGCGGTCAGCGAACGTTCGTTGTCGGCGCTCGGTGTCCCGGTGCTCTTTCCGCGCAATGCCCGCGAGATCATCACGATGGGCATGCACGCGGTCGCACTGTCGCGTGCCTCCGGTTGCGTGGTTGCACTGAAGATCGTCGCCGACGTCGCCGACGGTGCGTGGACCGTCGACGACGCGGTCTCCGAACTGGACACCGTGATCCCGCAGGTGAAGTTCGACGGAAAGCCCTTCCAGTACAAGCAGCGCCCGATGGCCGTGGCCCCCGACAGCATCATCCCCGCCGAGGCCGATCTCGTGGGGCCGCGCTGGGCGATCGTGGAGGCCTACAACGCCGCCAACACCCTCGACATCACCGAGGTGAACCCGGCGACCGCCACCGTCGGGATCGCCGCCACCGGCACCACCTTCGACGCCGTCCGCCAGGCCCTGCTCGACCTCGGCGTGGACGACACGATGCTGCACGAGAAGGGTATTCGGCTCCTCCGCATCGGCATGGCGTTCCCGGTCGGCGCCACCGCGGTCCGCGAATTCGCGACCGGTCTCGCCAAGATCGTCGTGGTCGAGGACAAGACGGCGTTCATCGAAACCCAGATCCGTGACATCCTCTACGGCCAGGACAATGCCCCCGCCGTCATCGGCAAGAAGGATGCCGCCGGGCGGCTGCTCATGCCCGCCAGCGGTGAACTGACCGCCGGCCGCATCCTCGCGCCGCTGCGGCGTGCGCTGCGCGGACACGTCGAGATGACCCGGCCTCTGCCGGCACCACTTTCGCTCGAAGTGCTCACCGAGAATCGGTCCGCCTACTTCTGCAGCGGCTGCCCGCACAACCGGTCGACGGCCATCCCCGACGGTTCGATCGGCGGCGGCGGGATCGGCTGCCACATCTTGGTGACCATGTCCGGCCGCGAGGACAGCGCCGTGACCGGGCTGACCCAGATGGGCGGTGAGGGCAGCCAGTGGATCGGCCAAGCGCCGTTCACCTCGGTGCCACACGTGTTTCAGAACATCGGCGACGGCACCTTCTTCCACTCCGGGCAACTCGCCCTGCAGGCCTGCATCGCAGCCGGGGTGAACATCACCTACAAACTGCTCTACAACGACGTGGTCGCGATGACCGGCGCCCAGGACGCCGAGGGCGCGCTGACCGTGGCGCAGCTGACCCACAAGCTCACCGTCGAAGGGGTCAAGCAGATCATCATCTGCGCCGACGAACCCGAACGTCACCGCAAACGTGATCTCGCCAAAGGCACCACACTGTGGCACCGCGACCGCCTCGACGAAGCACAGAAGGTACTCCGCGACGTCGAGGGCGTCACCGTGCTGATCTACGACCAGCACTGCGCCGCCGACGCACGCCGCAAACGCAAGCGCGGCACCCTACCCACCCGCACCACCCGCGTCGTGATCAACGAGGCGGTATGCGAGGGCTGCGGCGACTGCGGTGTGAAATCGAACTGCCTCTCGGTCCAGCCCGTCGAGACCGAATTCGGTCGCAAGACCCGCATCGACCAAACCTCCTGCAACACCGACTACACCTGCCTCGACGGCGACTGCCCCTCCTTCGTGACCGTCGACCTCGTCCCCGGCAAGAAGGCCCCGAAGACCAAGCGACTGACACCACCGGAGTCACCGGCACCGGACTACGGAACGATCACCGGCACCCAGAACGTCTTCCTCGCCGGCATCGGCGGGACCGGCATCGTCACCGTCAACCAGGTCCTCGCGACCGCCGCACTACGCGCCGGGCTCGAGGTCGAAAGCCTCGACCAGATCGGACTGAGCCAGAAGGCCGGACCCGTCGTCTCCCACCTGCGGTTCAGCCCCGGCCGCCTCGAGCCGTCCAACCGCCTCACCCCCGGCAGCGCGGACTGCATCCTCGCGTTCGACCTGCTGACCGCAACCGACAACAAGAACCTCGCCTACGGGGACCCGGACGCCACCATCGCGGTCGCCTCCACCAGTCAGACCCCCACCGGAGACATGGTCTACGACAAGGCCGTGCAGTACCCGGACGAGACCACCCTCCTGGGCCGGCTCGGCACCGTCTCCCGCACGATCGAACATTTCGACGCCCTGGCCGCGGCCAAGAAGCTGTTCGGGAACACCGCCGCCGCGAACTTCCTCCTCGTCGGCGCCGCCTGCCAGGCCGGCGGCCTGCGAATCCCCACCGAGGCCATCGAGGAAGCGATCGGTATCAACGGGGTCGCCGTGGACGCGAACATCGCCGCCTTCCGGTGGGGCCGCGCGGCCATCGCAACTCCGGCCGCCTTCGACGCCGCCGTGACCGGCCGGGCCCGCCGCAACACCCCTGCCGTTCCGGAACACCTGTTCGCCGGCACCGACCTCGACGGTGAGGTGCTGCGCCTGGTTCGCCTGCGCGCCGCCGAGTTGGTCGAGTTCCAATCCGAGAAGACCGCGCACCGGTACGTCACCGAGGTACAGCGGATCTGGGCCGCCGAACGCGCGGTCTCCGAGCGCACCGACCTCAGCGAGGCCGTTGCGCGAGGGCTGTTCAAGTTCACCGCCTACAAGGACGAGTACGAGGTCGCCCGCATGCTGGTCGACCCCGCGTTCCTCGACCACGTCGCCGCCGAGGTCCCCGCCGGATCGAACCTCACCTACAAGCTGCACCCCCCGGCGCTGCGGGCACTGGGCCGGAAGAAGAAGATCGGACTCGGCCCCAAATCTCATATGGCACTGAAGGTATTGGCCAAGGGTAAGAGGTTGCGCGGCACCAAACTCGACCCCTTCGGATACGCCCACGTCCGCAAGGTCGAACGGCAACTGCTCGCCGACTACACCGACCTGCTGCACCGGATCGCCGACCATCTCGACGGCGAGACCTACGACGCAGCCGTCGCCGTTGCGGCGCTGCCGGACATGGTGCGCGGCTATGAAGAGGTCAAGATGCGCAACGTCGAACTGTACCGAGACAAACTGCGCGACCTCGACCGATTCGACAACCGCACCGATCGAAATCCCTCCGGTACCCTCGCGCCCTCGGTCCGGTCGGTAGGGAGCGACTGATGCCGGCCTTGGACACCGAACCTGTTCACCTTCGAGGAGATCCCGAATCCCGTGACGGTGACGAGCCTCTGTCGGTTGGGCACCGCGTCACCGTCGACGACGACTTCACCGGCGTGATCAAGGTCGCGCACCTGCTGCGGCATCCTGCCTGTGAGATCGTCGATTTCGCTGCCCACCACCATCCGAGCGGGTGGATCGTCGAATACGTCTGCAGCGGAACCTCCCACCAACTTCAGATGCTGCGCAAACGCGTATACAGGCTCCCTGAAGTCACGAAAATCGAGTGCCGACCCCGCTGACTAGCCGAATCACCATCAGCGACGACCTGCGTAAGTGCGGCATCGGTCCGAAGGTGCTCGAGCAGGGCATCGACACCGCCACCGCCGAAGGACGCGCCATGTTCTCGATGCTGCCGGTCTTGGCCGACTCCCAGCGTGAGCTGATCGTGGCCGACACCTGCGACGCCCTGACCCCTCACGGATCGCTGCCGTGGATTCAGACGGCCGAGCAGGCAGTCCTGTCGGGCGGTAGACAGGTCGACACCACCGCCTGTCGCAACACCCTCGAGCGCAGTACGCGTCAGAGGACGATGTTGACCATCTTCCCCGGCACGACGATGACCTTGCGTGGATCCTTGCCGTCGAGCAGGGCGACGATCTTGTCATCGGCGAGCGCGATCTTCTCGATCTCCTCACGCGGCGCGTCGGCGGCGACGGTCACGCGGCTGCGGACCTTGCCGTTGACCTGGATCGGGTACTCGACGGTGTCTTCGACGAGCCACTTCTCCTCGGCGACCGGGAAGGGTCCGTGCGCCAGCGACTTCTCGTGGCCGAGCCGCGACCACAGTTCCTCCGCGAGGTGCGGGGCCAGCGGTGCGAGCATGAGCACCAGCGGTTCCACCGCCGACCGGGGGGCACCGGCCGGGTACGCCTTGGTGAGGTGGTTGGTGTACTCGATCAGCTTGGCCGCGGCCGTGTTGTCGCGCAGTGCGGTGTAGTCCTCGCTGACACCGGCGATCGCCTTGTTCAGCGCGCGCAGCGTGTCCTCGGTGGGGGCGTCGCCGGTGACGCGCACGGCGCCGGACTCCTCGTCGACCACCACACGCCAGGCGCGCTGCAGGAAGCGCTGCGCACCGACGACGTCCTTGGTCGCCCACGGACGGGACGTGTCCAGCGGACCCATCGACATCTCGTACACGCGCAGCGTGTCGGCGCCGTACTCCTCGCAGATGTCGTCCGGCGACACGGAGTTCTTGAGGCTCTTGCCCATCTTTCCGTATTCGCGGTTCACCTCGACGCCTTGGTGGAAGAACTTGCCGTCCTTCTCCTCCACCTCGTCGGCGGGCACGTACACGCCGCGCGCATCGGTGTACGCGTAGGCCTGGATGTAGCCCTGGTTGTACAGGCGGCGGTACGGCTCGCTCGAGCTGACGTACCCGAGGTCGAACAGCACCTTGTGCCAGAACCGCGAGTACAGCAGGTGCAGCACCGCGTGCTCGACACCACCGACGTACAGGTCGACGCCGCCGGGGTCGTTCGGCCCGTGGATCTCCGGACGCGGACCCGTCCAGTACCGCTCGTTCTCCTTGTCGCAGAACACGTCCGGGTTGGTGGGGTCGATGTAGCGCAGCTGGTACCACGAGCTGCCCGCCCACTGCGGCATCACGTTGGTGTCGCGGCGGTACGTCTGCAGTCCGTCGCCGAGGTCGAGTTCCACGTTGACCCAGTCGACGGCCTTCGCCAGCGGGGGAGAGGGCTCCGAGGACGCGTCGTCGGGATCGAACGACACGGGCGCGTAGTCCTCGACCTCCGGGAGCTCCACGGGCAGAGCCGAGTCCGGCAGGGCGTGCGCGTTTCCTTCGGCGTCGTACACGATCGGGAACGGCTCGCCCCAGTACCGCTGCCGCGCGAACAGCCAGTCGCGCAGCTTGTACTGGATGGTTCCCTTGCCGGTGCCGTCGGCCTCGAGCCGCTCGGTGATGGCCTTCTTCGCGTCGGCGACGGACATGCCGTTCAGGAAGCCGGAGTTCACGATCGTGCCGTCGCCGGTGTACGCGTCCTTGGACAGGTCGCCGCCGGAGATCACCTCGATGATGTCGAGGCCGAACTCGGTGGCGAACTCGTAGTCACGGTGATCGTGGCCGGGGACGGCCATGATGGCGCCCGTGCCGTAGCCGGTGAGGACGTAATCGGCGATGAACACCGGCAGCTTGTTCCCGTTGACGGGGTTCACCGCGTAGGTGCCGAGGAAGACGCCCGTTTTCTCCTTGTATTCCTGACGCTCGAGGTCCGACTTCGACGCGATCGACTTCCGGTACGCGGCAACGGCTTCCGCCGGGCTGGCGGCACCGCCGGTCCAGCGGGGGTCCACACCCGCGGGCCACTCGGCCGCGACGATCTCGTCGACCAGTTCGTGCTCCGGCGCCAGCGTCACGTACGTGGCACCGAACAGCGTGTCCGGCCGCGTCGTGAACACCTCGACGCCGTGGGCAGTGGATCCACCCTCGCTCCGCTCGACCGTCACGGCGAACTTCACCTGCGCACCGTGCGAACGCCCGATCCAGTTGCGCTGCATGGTCTTGACCTTCTCGGGCCAGTCCAGGTACTCCAGGTCGTCCACCAGGCGGTCCGAGTACGCGGTGATGCGCATCATCCACTGCTGCAGGTGCTTACGGAACACGGGGAAGTTGCCGCGGTCGCTGCGACCGTCGGCGGTGACCTCCTCGTTGGCCAGCACCGTGCCCAGCCCCGGGCACCAGTTGACCATCGAATCGGAGTGGTACACGAGGCGATAGGAGTCGAGGACCGCTTCCTTCTCGGTCACCGACAGCGACGCCCAGTCCCGTCCGTCCTCCAGGGCGCGCGCCCCCGACACGAACTCGGCCTCGAGCTCGGAGATGCGCCGGGCCTTGCCGGCCTCCTTGTCGAACCACGCGTCGTGGATCTGCAGGAAGATCCACTGCGTCCAGTGGTAGAAGTCGACGTCGGTGGTCGCGAACGTGCGGCGCTCGTCGTGGCCGAGCCCGAGGCGGCGCAGCTGGCGCTTCATGTTGCCGATGTTGGCCTCGGTGGTGGTCCGCGGGTGCGTGCCCGTCTGCACCGCGTACTGCTCGGCAGGCAGACCGAACGCGTCGTAGCCGAGGGTGTGCAGCACGTTGTGGCCCTGCATGCGGTGATAGCGGGCGAACACGTCGGTGGCGATGTAGCCGAGCGGGTGGCCCACGTGCAGACCCGTCCCCGACGGGTACGGGAACATGTCCTGCACGAACAACTTGTCCGCAGGCACGTCACCGGCGAGGGGGCCGACCGGGTTGGGCGCGTCGAACGTGCCCTCCTCGCTCCACCGGTCCTGCCAGCGCAGCTCGATCTGGCCGGCGAGCTCCGCGGTGTAGCGGTGCTGCGGGGTCGCGTCGGACGGGTTGGCGGGCTGCACGTGCTCGGTCACTGTGGTCGCTATCTACTTGGCTGACATTCCGGATCAGGGGGATACCGACAACCAGGGTAGAGCCTCACCCCACCCGGGCTCACCTGCGCATCCGGGTCCGCCGTATCCTGGTCGCGTGTTGATTGCCTCCGTCGTGCTGTTCGTGCTCGCCGTCGCCGTCTCCGGCGTCGCCGTTGCAGGCCTCGCCGAGCGCCTCCCGCGCAACCGGTGGGCGGGTGTCCGCACCCCCGAAACGATGCGCGACGATCAGACGTTTGCGCTGGCCAACAAGGTCGCGGGGCCCACCCTGCTCGCCGCGGCCGGGCTCCTCGTCATCGGCGGAATCGCCGGAATCCTGATCGGCGGCGTCTTCGGAATCGGCGCCGTCCTCGTCAGCGTCGTCGCCGCCGCACTCACCGCGGCAACGGGCGGATCGCTCGGTGCCCGTGCCGCCGCGTCGGTACCCGCCGCCGACACCGGCGGATGCGGCAGTTCCTGCGGCGCGTGCTCGCTGAAGGGCGCCTGCCAGCCGTCCTGACCGGCAGGCGACGGCCCGTCCGGTGAACTCCTCGCGCGTCGTCGACCCCGCAGGCGCAGTCTTCGGTCTGCTGCTCCCGGTGATCGCCGCGCTGTCCGGGGTGATCCTCACGACGGTCTGGGAACCGCGGCTCCCCCCGCAGATCGCGACACACTGGACCACCACCTCGCCGGACGGTTTCTCCACCCCGATGTCCAGCGCCTGGACGTTCGCCCTGGTGACGGTCCTGTTCGGCGGTGGGTGCGCCGCGATCGCCGCCCTCGCCCAGGCGATGCTGATTATGCGCCGCACGATGCTCGTCGTCGGGCTCTCCGTGGTCGGCCTGATCCTCACGGTGCAGGTGGTGCTGCTCTCCGTCCAGCTCGACGTCACCGACCCCGCGAACACCGCCCTTCCGATGTGGTCGCTCGGCCTCGGCGTCGTGATCGGCGGCGTCGTCGGTCTGATCGGCGCCGCCCTGCTCCGCGACTACCGGCCCCGGGTTGCCGCGACCGATCCTCCCGACCCACGGTTGCCGCGCGCCGACGGCCCGGCGACCGTCGCAGACGCGGTCGGGTTCGGCACGGTCGGATCGCTGGTGCTGCTCCTGATTCTCGGGGTCGCGCCCGCGCTCGCGGTCAGCCTGCTCGTCGACGGATGGTGGCCGCTCGCGGTGTTCGTTCCGGTGGGGGTGCTGATCGTGAGCCTGCTCCGGTTCCGGGTGATCGTCGACCGGTCCGGCATCCGGGTGGTGAACATGGGCATGACCGCGCTGCAGTACGGGATCGAGGAGATCGAGGGCGCCCGCGTCGACGTGATCAAGCCGTTCGACGACTTCGGCGGCTGGGGACTCAAGGTGAAGGGCAGGCGCAACTACGGCGTCGTGACGAGGACCGGCCCCGCCGTGATCGTCACGACCGCGTGCGGCGACCGCCTGACCGTCACCAGCGCACGGGCCGAGGACATGGCCGGCGCACTCAACGCGTTCGCCGACAGGCGGCTCCGCCGCCCGTGAGTGCGTAAGGAGTGCAGGGACTCGCTAACCACTCACGGGCCGGAGGCCTGGTGCACCGCATCGAGCACGCGGTCGAGGTAGCCGAGGGCGGCGCGGACGGCGGCGTCCTCGTCGCGGGCGGCGATCGCGTCGACGACGGCGTGGTGGTCGTCGGTGGTCAGCGACGGCGGGTGGACACCCTCGGTGAAGTCGTACGTGGCGCGGGTGGGTTCGAGGATCCCGGCGAACAGGTCGGACAGCACCGGATTGTGCGCGGCCTCCACGACCCCGAGGTGGAACGCGAGGTCGGCGTCCGCGAAGCGGGACGCCTCGTCGGCCGTGCGCTGCCGTTCGGCGAGTAGCGCGGACAACGACCGCAGATCGTCTTCGGTGCGCCGCGCGCACGCCAGCCGGACGGCCTCCGTCTCGAGGGCCCGCCGGACCTCGAAGACGTTCAGCATCTCGGCGACCGCGACCTGCCGCCCGAGCAGCCCGCCGATGTCGGTGCGTGCCCGCACGAACGTCCCCGATCCCCGCCGGATCTCGAGGATGCCCGTGGACGTCAGGGTCTTGATGGCCTCGCGCACGGTGTTGCGCCCGACCCCGAGCAGCGTCATCAGCTCGGGTTCGGTGGGGATGCGCCCGCCCACCGTCCAGTCGCCCTCGGCGATCCTGCCGCGCATCCAGTCCAGGGACTGCTGATACGCGGACTCGCGCCGAACCACCGTCATGTACTCATCCTCACACCTCGCCGGCTCGCTCGTCCTTACCGGGGCGCCTACACTACGTAGGACGTCCTATGTATATGGACAGCTTCACATATTCGGACAGCCCGAGGAGGCGACCCCACACGTCCACGTCAACCGCTCGCGCCGACACCCTCCCGCCCGCCACCGCCCGCACCACCGGCCGCCACTTCCACGGCCTGAACTATCTCCTCGTCGTCCTGCTCCTCGGCTCCAACATGCCCACGGCGCTGTACTCGCTGTACCGCCACGAATTCGGTTTCACCCCGCTGGTCCAGACGCTGATCTTCGCCGTCTACGTCGCCGGTCTGCTTCCCTCGCTGCTGTTCTTCGGCCCGCTGTCGGACGCGCTCGGACGCCGCTTCGTGTTGCTGGCCGCGATCTTCTTCAGCGTCCTGGGCGCCGTGCTCCTCGCCGTCGCCGATTCGACCGTCTGGCTGTTCCTCGGCCGGATCTCCCAGGGGATCGCCGTCGGCGCCTGTTCGGCCGCCGGTTCCGCCGCCCTGATCGAGCACGAACCCGCCCGGAACCTCCGGCGCGCCGGTCTCGCCGCCACCCTCACCACCGCGCTCGGTGCGGCACTCGGCCCGCTCTTCGGCGGCGCCGTCGCGCAGTACCTTCCGCACGCCCTGGTCTTGCCGTACGTGCTGTTCGTGCTGGCGCTCCTGCCCGCGCTGATCCTGGTGCTGCTGCTCCCCGCACCCACCGGCGGACAGTCACGCCCCACCCAGTTGTTCCAGGTGCCGCACGTCCCCGCACCGCTCCGCCGGGTGTTCTGGCTGTCCTCCCTCGGAGTGGCGCTGGCGTGGGGCGCCGTCGGCCTGTTCCAGTCGGTGGTCCCGACGTGGATCATCGACCTGCTCGACGTGAGCAACCTGGTGGTCGCCGGCGGCGCCGCCGCGCTGGTCATGGTGTGCTCGGTGTCGGCGCAACTCGTCGCCAACCGGCTCGGAACGGTGCTCTGCCGAACCCTGGGCATCGGCGCCGTCGGCGTGGGCATGGTCGGTCTGCTCGTCGTCGACTTCGCGCCGTCCCTCGCCCTGCTGTGCGCCGTGACGGTCGTCGTCGGTGTGGGACACGGACTCTCGTTCGCCGGTGCGATGCGCGCGGTGGGCGCCGCGGCCGCCGAGCACGCCCCCGACGCCCAGGGCGGCACACTCGCCGCGTTCTTCACCGTCGGCTACGTCGGTCTCGCGGTGCCGTCCATCTGCGCGGGCATCGCGATCACCGTCCAGGGCATGCACGTGGCCGTTCTCGAACTCGCGGTCATCGGCGCCGTCCTGTGCGGCGTCGTCGCCGTGCTGGGCGTCCGCACGAAGGGTGGGGACCGGGCCGAGTCGGCCAGTACTGTGGCCTGAGGACGTGAAACGCCGATGCCCGAACCGCTTCGCCACTGCGAGTTCCGCTTCTACGAGGAGCTGAACGAGTTTCTGCCGCCGGTGCAGCGCAAGCGCACGTTCGAGCACCGATTCGACGGCACACCGTCGGTGAAGGACCGCATCGAGGCGCTGGGCGTCCCGCACACCGAGGTGGATCTGATCCTCGTCGACGAGGTGTCCGTCGATTTCGCGCATCTCCTGCGCGGCGGCGAACGTGTCGCGGTGTACCCCGTGTTCGAGCGTTTCGACCTGACCGGGGTGACGGCACTGCGCCCGCGACCGTTGCGGGACCCGGCCTTCGTGCTCGACGTGCACCTCGGCCGCCTCGCCCGCTACCTCCGCCTGCTCGGCTTCGACACCCGCTACCGCAACGACTTCGACGACACGGAACTGGTGGACATCTCCCTCGCCGAGCACCGCATCGTCCTCACCCGGGACACGGGACTGCTCAAGAGGTCGGCGGTCACCCACGGCGCGTTCCTGCACGAAACGGACCCGCGCCGGCAGCTGCGGGAAGTGCTGGACCGCTTCGACCTTCGGTCGCGGATCACGCCGTTCACGCGGTGCGCGCGATGCAACGGGCCACTCGCGCCGATTGCCCGCGACGACGCGCTCGCCGAGGCACCGCCGGGGGTCGCCCGCAACGAACACCACTTCAGCCGGTGCCGGGACTGTGCGCAGCTGTACTGGCCGGGCAGCCATCTCCCGAAGCTGAGCCGCCGGCTGTCGGAGGTCGGGGTGACGCTCGAGGTGGATTCTCAGGACGCGTGACGCAACTGCTCGGCGAACTCCGCCGAGCATGCGCAGTCACCGAATTCGTCGCAGTCGATGATCAGTGCGTGCCGGACCTCGGACAACTCGACGCACGACTCGTCGGTGCATTCGGCTCCGTAGAGCGTGTGCACGATCAATGTTCCGTGACAGGTGTCGATCACGTGTGCTGTCCTCCTCACTTCTCGTTCCCCACCTCTGTTGATACCACCCGTCCCCGACAGCCCAGGGACGTGCGCGGGGTGTGTCTAGTTCCTCTCGACGTCGATGGGGTGGGTGGCGAGCAGGGCGAGGGGGAGCGGCTGCCTGCGCAGCACCTGCGCCCACACGTCGACCCGGGCGGGGGCGACGACGTCCGACGCGAGCGCCGAGATGACGATCCAGTCGTCGCGCTGGAGTTCCGAGTCGAGCTGACCGTACGTCCAGCCCGAGTAGCCGGCGAAGATCCGGACACCTTCCACCAGCGGGGCGACGACCTCGGGGTCGGAGTCCAGATCGACCATCACCACGCGGCCGTGGACCCGGCGCAGGCCGGGGACGCCGTCGGCCTGCGCCCCGGTGCGCAGCGTCGCCAGGCACAGTGCGGCGTCACGTTTGACGGGACCGCCGACGTACAGGGCGGACGGGCGCGCGGTGAGCGGCGCCCACTGTGGCAGCACGTCGTGGACGGCGGTTTCACTGGGACGGTTGATGACCACACCGAGGCTTCCGGCCTCGTTGTGCTCGATCACGTAGATCACGGTGCGACGGAAAGCGGGTTCGACGAGATCTGTGGACGAGACCAACAGGCTGCCGGGCCGGACCACCGGTTCCGTCGACGCCGTTCGATCTTCGGGTTCTTCTGCGTGCGCCACCTGAACATCATCCCACCGCGGCGAACGCGATGTGTCGGAGGACGCGACCTGCGTCCGGTTCGCCGGTTTAGGCCGGGGGCAGCCCCGCCGTCTCGGCGAGAACCGCGAGGTGGTGCTCGAACAGCGCGCCCGGTGTGGTGAAGGTGTCGGCGCCGTACTGTCCGAACACCTCGAAGTTCACGGCCCCGAACAGCGCCGACCACACCAGCACGCCGCGGGCGAGCAGATGGTCGGGTGTGGTGAGGCCGAGTTCGGCGCGCACGCGGTCGAGGTCGGCGGCGAGCCGGTCGTCGATGGGCGCCGCCGCGTCCGCCGCGAGTTCGCCCGCCCGGAACGCGTTGTCGAAGATCCCGACGAGCGCGTAGATCACCCGCGTCCCCGGAGTCGTCGTCTGCTCCCCGGGCGCGTCGTAACCGGGAACCGGGCTGCCGAACAGCAATCCGTAGCGGGCGGGCTCGCGCAGCGCCCACTCCCGCACCGCACGTCCGAGCGCCAGGAACTGCTCCCGCGGTCCGGCCGCGGACGCCACGGCCGCTTCCACGGCGTCGCCGAGTTCGTTGTATCCGTCGACGACGAGCAGCGTCAGCAGTTCGTCACGGCTCTTGACGTACCGGTAGACGGCGGAGGACACCACGCCGAGGTCCCGTGCGACGGCCCGCAGCGACAGGGCCGCACCCCCGACCGCGGCCAGCTGTTCGCGACCGATCCTCGTGATGTCCTGCAACGTCTGCTCGCGGGCGCGCTCTCGTGGTGTGACCGGCATGGGTCCAGCGTCGCAATTTCAGAGAGCAGTGTCAACAAAAGAGAGCACTGCTCTTGACATCGCGGGCGCGGGAGAGCATTCTCGAATTACAGAGAGCAGTGCTCTCGAATCACCGAAAACGACTCACTCAGCGGGAGCAGAAATGTCGAACCTCGAGATCGTCACCGGAGCAGGACCCGTCGGCTGGACCGTCGCCACGCAGCTCGCGGAACAGGGCCGCCGGGTGCGGGTTCTCACCCGCTCGGGCAGCGGCCCGGACCATCCCCTGATCGAGCGACGGAAGGTCGACGTCTCCGACGCCGCCGCCCTGCGGGAGGCATTCGGCGGAGCGACCGCCGTCTACCACTGCATCCACGCCGCCTACAACGCCGACGCCTGGGAGCGCGAACTCCCCGCCGCCGAACAGACGGTCCTCGAGGCCGCCGGACGCGTCGGCGCGGTCGTCGTGTTCCCCGAGAGCCTCTACTCCTACGACACGTCTGAGCAGCCGATGACCGAGCACACGCCGCGGTCGGCCGACTCCGGCAAGCGCGGCATCCGGACCCGGTTGCTGAAGGCCCGCGCCGAATCCTCGACGCCCACCGTCAGCGTCGTCGCGTCCGACTTCTTCGGACCGCGGGTGCTGAACGCGCACGCCGGCGAGCGCATGGTGCCCGTCGTCCTCGCGGGCAAGACGATGCGCGTCCTCGGTTCCGCCGACCTGCCCCACTCGTTCACGTACATCCACGACTTCGCGGCCGCGATGATCGCCGCCGCCCACGACCCGGCACTGTGGAACTCGGTGCTGCACGCCCCGACCGCGCCGGCCGTCACGCAGCGGCAGATGGTCGAGGCCTACGCGAAGGCCGCCGGGGTTCCCGCCCCGAAGGTGGGCACCCTGCCCGGCTGGGTGATCCGCGGCGGCGGGCTCGTCCACCAGGGGACCCGCGAACTCGCGGAGATGCTGTACCAGTTCGAGGAGCCGTTCGTGATGGACTCGTCCGAGAGCGAGGCCCGCCTCGGACTGGCCCCGACGCCACTCGACCGGGCTGCCGAGGAGACCGTCCGGTGGTGGCAGGACAGGTCGGTCGCGGCCGCCGGATAGGGTCCTGTGAATGGCGAAACAGCTCGGGGACCGGCGTGCGGCGTGGCGCAGAACGGCGTACACGCTCCGGCGGTCACCCGGGCTGGCCCGTCTCGCCACCGTGCGATTCGCCAGCCAACTCGGCGACGGCATGTTCCAGGCCGCACTCGGTGGCGCGATTCTGTTCAACCCCGAGCGGGAGACGGATCCGGTCGCGATCGCCGCCGGCTTCGCGGTGCTGCTGCTGCCGTATTCGGTGATCGGACCGTACGCGGGCGCACTCCTGGACCGCTGGGACCGCCGCAACGTGCTGCTGTGGGCGAATGTGCTGCGCGGACTGCTGATTCTGGTGACCGCCGCGCTGCTGGAGACCGGGACCGGCGAATCCGCGCTCCTCGTGCTCGCCCTCGCCGCCATCGGTGTGAGCCGGTTCGTTCTCGCGGGAGTCTCGGCGGCGCTGCCGCGCGTGGTGCACCGGTCCTGGCTCGTGGCCACCAATTCGGTGCTCGCCACCACCGGCTCCGTCGTCGCCGCGCTGGGGGCCGCGACGTCCGTCGCCATCATCTCGTTCGTGGGCGCCGGTGACCGCGGCTCCGGAATCGCCGTGGCGGCCGCCGCGTGCGGTTCCGCGGTGGCCGCGTTCGCGGCGTCGCGCTTCCACCATCGACTCCTCGGTCCGCACGCCGACGAGAAACCCGAATACGGAGCCGTCCGCGCCGTCGCCGCCGGACTGCGCAACGGGGCGCTCGCCGTGTGGCATTCTCCGGGCGTCACCACCGCGATGATCGGAATCGGCACACACCGGATCGTGTTCGGCGTCAATACGTTGATCATGGTTCTGGTGCTGCGCGACACCGCCACCGTCAGCGCCCTGCCGGGCGGCCTGGCCGGTTTCGGTGTCGCCGTCGGCGCCACCGCCACGGGCATGCTGCTGGCAGCGATCTCGACGCCGTTTCTCATTCCGCGCATCGGACGGTCTCGCACCATCGTCGGCGGCCTGATCCTCGCCCTCGTCGTGCAGTGCACGTTCGTCGCGACCCTCACGCAGGCGTCGCTGCTGTGCGGTGCACTGCTGCTCGGATTCGCCGGGCAGTCCATCAAACTCAGCGGCGACGCGGCGATGCAGATCGAGATCGAGGACGACCGCAGGGGACAGGTGTTCGCGCTTCAGGACACCGTGTTCAACGTGGCGTTCATCGGGTCGATCGCCGCCGCGTCGCTCGTGATCGCGCCCGACGGCCGATCACTCGCACTGGTACTGGCGGGCGGGGCGTTCTACGGTCTCGGGCTGGTCGCCGTCCTGTTCAACACCCGGCGCGAACCTGCCTGAGGACCGGGCTTATTCCGACCCCGGCATCGGCACGTTCTGCAGGCGGACCTGACCGCGAGCCACCTCCTTGCCGGTGTCGGACGCCGTGATCACCACCGACCACAACTGCTGCACGCGGCCCTGCTGGATCGGCACCGCGACCACGTCGACCCGCCCCTCGGTGCGGGCCCGCAGGAAGTCGGTGCCGTTGTGCACACCCACCGCGAACTGACCGCGGTCGGCGACGGCCGTGCTCGCGCCGATGCTCGCGGCCGATTCGACCGCCGTCGTGTAGACGCCGCCGTGCACGACTCCCCACGGCGTGTGATGGTCGGCGGACAGGTCGATGTGGCCGACCACCTTCGTTCCCGACACCTCGTCGATTTCCAGTCCGGCTGCGACGACGAAGGCGCTCGCCGCCTCGCGGGTCAGATCGGTCATCGTGTGTTCTCCTCGTCGAACGCTCGGTAAGTTTGAAATCCCAACCCACTGTGCCCGGCTTCGGCGCAGGCGTCAATGGCCCCGGCCGTGCCGACCACCGGATCGGGTCGCGAATTCCGCTGCGGCGGTGACACCGCGCCGTGACCGGACCGCAACCGGACGGGCCGGGCGCGTGCGCCGCGGATGCCGTCCCCCGGTGTTATCTTCGACCCCGCGCGTGCAGGTCGGTCCACCGTCACTCCGACCACCGATGTGGAGGGGTCCCGTGGTCGACAAGTCCTGGTCCGTGTCCGGAGTACCCCTGTGCGTTGCCGCCGTCGTCGCCGCGACGATCGGTGTCACCGCCCCTGCGTCAGCCGAGACGCTGCCGTGGCTCCCGGTGAACGCCTGCGGCGAGACCGGATTCAACCCGGCGAAGGAGCCGCCGAACCCGGGCGGGCCACTGCTGCCCCCGATCCCGCCGACCGTGAGCATCCCGATCCCGTACCCCGACTTCGTGCCCGTCCCCGTTCCCGGACCGCGCGTCGACCAGACCCGCGTCGCCCAGGACCTTCCGGCCGACCCGTGCGCGGACCCGTGCCCCGACCTCACCGACGACGTCGACGAACCGGAAACCGGTCCGGGCGCGTCGGGTTCGGCAGGGTCGTCAGGGTCATCGGAGTCATCGGGGTCGAGTGCGCTGACCATCCCGAAGATCTCGATCGATCCGCGGCCCGAGACCATCCCCATTCCCGTTCCCGGCGGTCCGGGGCCCGACCCGCAGCCGGCGCCGCCGGTCCAGATCAACCCGGCCGTGCGTGGTTCCCTCACCGCGGCGATCGCGAAGCCGGGCGTCGGCGACGTCCGGCTGGTGTCGCAGCTGACCGGACAGGGTTCCGAGAACCGGACCGACAAGCGCTGGCAGGTGGACGGCACCGACCTCGGCATCACCTGGGAAACGAAGCCCGGCGAAGTGGCGGTCGCGTTCGGTGACACGTTCGGCAAGGACTGGGCCCCGCCCGGTGCGTTCGGCGAGGACTGGCGGAGCAACGTTCTCGGCCACAGCACCGACACCGACCTGTCCGACGGCATGACCATCGACAGCATGGTCCAGGACAGCCGATGCCACGCCGCCGAGATCATCGACAGCAGGCACATCAACAATTTCGAGACGACCACCATCCCCACGTCGGGATTCGCGATCGGTGACCGTCAGTACCTCAGCTACATGTCGGTGAAGCGCTGGAGCATCGTTCCCGGCATGTGGTACACGAACTACGGTGGCATCGCCTACTCCGACGACAACGGGCAGACCTGGACCAAGGATCAGCACGCCAAGTGGGACAACATCTTCGGCGCCCGGTTCCAGGTGTCCGCGATGGTGCCGCACGGCGACTACGTGTACATGTTCGGCACCCCCAACGGGCGGATCGGCACAATCGGCCTGGCCCGGGTACCGGTCGACCAGGTACTCAACACCACGTCGTACCAGTACTGGTCGGACGGCACGTGGACGCCGGTGTCCCGGCACCTCGCGACCCCGATCGTCGGCGGGGTCGCCAGCGAGTTGTCGGTGCGCTACGACGCGGCCTCGGACACGTGGCAGATGAGCTACCTCGAACCCGTCGGCGGTTCGATCATCCTGCGGCAGTCGTCGAGCCCGCAGGGCGTGTGGTCGGACGCGGCGACGCTCGTCGACACGGCCGACTACCCGAAGGCGTACGGCGGCTTCATCCATCCGTGGTCGACGGACGAGGACCTGTATTTCACGATCTCGGAGTGGGACAGCTACAACGTCTACCTGATGCACGCGTCCCTGCACCCGTGAGTACTTGTCAACGTCGGGCGGTTAACAAGTACGCACGGTGTGGAGCGCAACCTCGGTGGCCTTGACGACGAAGTACACGTCGAGGCCGGGTACCAGATCGAGTTCCGCCACGGACGCGGCCGTCACGTCGGCGCTCAGTTCGAGCCTGCCCCCGGCTTCGGCGGCGCGCACGCGGACCGTGGGCCCGCGCACCTCGATCTCCGAGATGGTCACCTGGAAGACGTTGCGCGGACTGCCTTCCGGAGAGCGTCGGTGGACGGCCACCGAATGCGGCGCGAACACCGCGACAGCCGGCGCGCCCCCGGCGAAGTCGGCGTCGAGCAGGCCGTGCATGCGGACACCCGCCTCGGTCTCGAACCCGTCCTGCGCCGCGAACACGGGAACGAGGTTGAGTCCGGCGATCCGCGCGGCGAACGCACTGCGCGGCCGCGTCAACACGTCGCGCACCGAACCGGATTCGACGACCCGTCCGCCCTCGACGACGATCACCCGGTCCGCCAGCGCCAACGCGTCGAGGACGTCGTGGGTGACCACGACCGCGGTCCGATCGCCCTCCCGCAGCACCCGCCTGAGCAGCACCCGCAGGGCGGGGGCCGCAGCCACGTCGAGGGCGGACATGGGTTCGTCGAGCAGCAGCGCCTGCGGTTCCGCGGCGAGCGCCCGGGCCACGGCGACCCGCTGCGCCTGCCCCCCGGACAACTCGTGCGGACGGCGGTCGGCGAACTGGGTCGCGTCGACCGCGTCCAGCCACTTCTCTGCGACTGCCCGGGACTCCCGGCGCCCGCGGCCCGAACTGCGCGGCGCGAACGCCACATTCGCGGCCACCGTCAGATGCGGAAACAGCAGTGCCTGCTGCGCGAGCAGCGCGATCCCGCGACGGTGCGGCGGCACCGCGATGCCGCGTTCGGTGTCGGTGAGCACCCGGCCGTTCAGTTCGACCCGTCCGGCGTCGGGGCGGACCAGGCCCGCGACCACCGACAGTGCCGTCGACTTGCCTGCGCCGTTCGGTCCGAGGACGGCCAGCACCTCGCCCTCGGCGAGGTCGAATCCCACCTCGACGCCGCGTGCGGCGACCCGGGCGTCGACGCTCAGGCCGGTCACAGGGCCGCCCTCGACGCCCAGCCCCGCGAACCCACCACGATGACGACCGCGACGATCACCAGCACCAGCGACAGTGCCACGGCCGCATCCGCGTCCGTCTCACGCTGCAGGTAGATCTCGAGCGGCAGGGTTCTCGTGACACCCTGCAGACTGCCCGCGAACGTCAACGTCGCCCCGAACTCGCCGAGCGCCCGCGCGAACGCCAGCACCGAACCGGACACCAGTCCGGGCAGCACCAGGGGGAGCGTCACCCGCCGGAAGACGGTGGTGGGACTCGCGCCGAGCGTGGCGGCGGCGTGCTCGTACCGTCTGCCCGCGGTCCGCAGCGATCCTTCGAGGCTCACCACCAGGAACGGCAGCGCGACGAAGGTCTGTGCGAGCACCACGGCCGTGGTGGTGAACGCGATGTGGATGCCTGCGACCTCGAGGTGCTGCCCGATCAGACCCTTCCGGCCGAACGTGTAGAGCAGGGCGATACCCCCGACCACCGGCGGGAGCACCAGGGGCAGCAGCACCAGCGACCGCAGCACCTCGAGGCCGCGAAAGCTGCTGCGGGACAGCACCGCCGCCATCGGAACACCCAGCAGGATGCACAGGGCGGTACTCGCGGCGGCGGTGCGCACACTCAGTTCCAGCGCCGCGAGCGACGATTCCGACGTGACCAGTTCGAAGAAGCGCGTCCAGTCGACACTCGCCAGCATCGCGAACAGCGGCAGGACGACGAACAGGCCGCCCACCGCTGCGGGCACGAAGATCCAGCCCGGGAGCCCGGACGGGACCTTGACGCGCGGCGCTCGGATCACGGCTGGGCGAATCCGGCCTTCGCCAGCACCGCCTGGCCGTCGGGTCCGGTGACGAGGTCGATGAAGCCCTGCGCGGCGTCGGGCTGCTTCGAAGCGGACAGCGCGGCAATCGGATAGGTGTTCACGGCCTGCGCGGCCTCCGGGAAGGGCACGGCGGTCACCTTGTCGCCGGCCCCGGCCGCGTCGGTGACGTACACGAGTCCGGCGTCCGCCTGACCGGCCGTCACCTTGTTCAGCACGTCGGTGACCGACGACTCCTCGCTGACGGGGGTGAGGTCGACACCCGAAGCCGTCTCGACCTTCTGCGTCGCGGATCCGCACGGAACCTGCGGAGCACACGTGACGACGAGCGTGCCCTCACGGTTCAGGTCCGCGAAGGACGTGATGCCCTTGGGGTTTCCGGGTGCCGTGACGATGGTCAGCGTGTTGGTCGCGAAGTCGACGGGGGTTCCCTGGACGAGTCCGGCGTCGACGACCTTCGTCATGTTGTTGGTGTCGGCGGACGCGAACACGTCGGCGGTGGCGCCCTGGTCGAGTTGCGCGGCGAGGTCGGAGGAACCCGCGAAGCTGAACTCCACGTGGGATCCGGGGTTCGCGGTCTCGAACATCTCGCCGAGTTCGGTGAACGTGCTTTTCAGCGACGCCGCGGCGAACACCGTGATGTCGCCGCCCGACGCGGCCGCGGACGTCGACTCGGCCGAACCCGAGGCGCCGCTGTCGTCGTTCGAACCGCAACCGGTGAGAAGACCCAGACCGAGTGCGGCCGCGGCAGCCCCCGTCGTGACCCGGCGCCAGGACATCTTCATGAAATTCCTCCAGGAGTTTCGACGATCACCGTGGTCGACTTGACGACGGCTACCGCGACCTTGCCGGGCTCGAGCCCGAGGTCGCGGACGGCTTCACTGCTCATCAGGGAAACGACACGGAAAGGCCCGCACTGCATCTCGACCTGGGCCATCACCTTGTCCATCACGACCGCGGTGACGATGCCGGTGAATCGGTTGCGCGCCGAGGATTCCGATCCGAGCAGGTCGGGCGATTTCGACGCGTTGGCGCGCGCGAATTCGGCGAGGGCGGGACCGTCGATCACCTTGCGGCCCGACTCGTCCTTGTCCGCCGCAAGGCTGCCGTTGTCGATCCACCGCCGGACGGTGTCGTCGCTGACGCCGAGTAGTTCCGCGGCCTGTCGTATTCGGATACCCGTCATCCGGAGATCGTCCGCGCATGCGTCATGACCGACATCCTATGTCGGCAAATGCGGACCGATCAAGTGGAGGATTCCGCAGATGCGGATCAGTACACGTCCCGCACGTAGCGTTTGTCGGTCGCGAGCTGCTTCATGTACAGCTCGGTGTCCTCTTCGTCGAGGCGTCCGTGGGTACGGACGACTTCGCGGACCGTCTCGTCGACGTCCTTCGCCATGCGGCTGGCGTCGCCGCAGACGTACAGGGAGGCACCCTCCTGCATCCAGCCCCACAGCTTGGCGCCGTGTTCGCGAATGCGGTCCTGCACATAGATCTTCTGCCGCTGGTCCCGGGAGAACGCCGCATCGAGGTGGGTGAGAAATCCGTCGCGGTGCATAGCTTCCATCTCCTCGCGGTAGTAGAAGTCGGTTGCCTCGTGCTGCTCACCGAAGAACATCCAGTTCTTACCCGTGTGACCCAATTCCCTGCGTTCGTGCAGAAATCCGCGGAACGGTGCGATCCCGGTGCCGGGGCCGACCATGATCATCGGCGCATCGGCGGCCTGCGGGGGACGGAAGTGCGCCGACTTCTGCACGAAGATCGGCACGTCGGCGTCGTCGCAGTGATCGGCGAGGAACGTCGAGCACACCCCGGACCGGTTCTTGCCCTCATGGTTGTAGCGCACCGCGGAGACGGTCAGCTGCACCTCACCCGGGTCCACCTTGGGGCTCGACGAGATCGAGTACAGCCGCGGCTGGAGACGCTTGAGAACGCCCAGCCACTCCTCCGCGTCGGCGTCGACTTCGTACTGCGCCAGCACGTCCATCGACTGCCGCCCCCACAACCACTGCTGGAGCGCGATCTTGTTGTGCGGGCGCAGCAGTCGCGCCAATTCGGTGTCCTGCGTGCGGCTCTGCACGAACCGCAGCAGTTCTGGCGTCACCTTGGTGATCTCGAGCTTCGTGCGCAGCGCCTCCCGCAGCGTCATCTCCGGCAGGTCCGGCAGTGTGACGGGAGTGTCCGGGATCGATCGGGTGACCTTCAGCCACTCGTCGACGACGGCGTCGCTGTTGGTGGGCCACACACCGAGGGCGTCTCCCGCCTCGTAGGAGAATTCCGGATCGCTCACCTCGAAACCGAACTGCCGCACGTCCTTCGACGAACCGGCCGCGCTGAGCGGGATGTTCCTCGTCAGCCGGGTGACGAGGGGGGACTTCCGGGTGAACGTCGCCGCCTTCTTCGCTGCGGGTGCGGCGGGCGCCGGGGCGGCCGCGGCAGCACCGCCGGCCGCACGCTCGCGGACCAGGTTCTGCACCTGGGTCAGCCACTGACGCGCCTGGTCCTCGTAGTCGGGTTCGCAGTCGACGCGCTCGGTCAGCCGCTTCGCCTCGAGTTGCTCCAACCGGGCGTCGATCCGCTTGCCGTGCCCGCAGAAGTCGTCGTAGTTCGAGTCACCGAAAGCCAGGACGGCGTAGCGGGTCTGCGACAGCCTCGGCGCCTCGTCGCTGCTGAGCGCCGACCAGAAACTGCTGCCGTTGTCGGGGGCGTCGCCGTCGCCGAATGTGCTGGTGATGATCAGGAGATCGCGGACGTCGGCGAGGCCCGCGACGTCGTAGTCGTCCATGCTGGTCAGGTGCGTGCCGTGGCCGGCCTCCTCGAGTTGGCGGGCGCATTCGGCGGCGAACTCCTCCGCGTTGCCGGTCTGCGACGCCCACACAACCACCACGGGATGCTGTAC
>NZ_JBHUSF010000115.1:0-24518 GCF_042673295.1 Rhodococcus sp. NPDC057014 | reverse complement strand
CCATGAACCGGGTGCCCATGTTCACCGCCGACGCTCCCAGCGCGAGGGCGGCGACAAGTCCGGCGCCGGTGGCGAGTCCGCCGCTGGCGATGATCGGGATCGACAGTGCCCGGGCCGCAGCGGGGATCAGCACGAGGCCGGGAACGTCGTCTTCGCCGGGGTGGCCGGCGCATTCGAAGCCGTCGATGCTGATCGCGTCGACGCCGAGTTGCTCGGCCTTGACGGCGTGCCTCACCGAGACCGCCTTGTGGATCACCTTGACACCGGCCGCTTTGAAGGTGGGCAGGTGTGGGGTCGGGTTGCCCCCGGCGGTTTCGACGATGGTGATGCCGCTGTCGACGATGGCGTCGCGGTATTCGTCGTAGGGCACCGGCTGGATGGTCGGCAGGATGGTGAGGTTGACGCCGAAAGGTTTGTCGGTGAGGTCGCGGCAGCGGGCGATCTCCTTGACCAGCGCCTCGGGGGTCGGTTGGGTCAGGGCGGTGAGGAATCCGAGCGCCCCGGCGTTGGCGACGGCGCTGATGAGGTCGGCGGTGCCGACGGCGGTCATGCCGCCGCACACGATGGGGTGTTCGATCCCGAAGGTCTCGGTGAAGGTGTTGGTGAA
The DNA here is from genome assembly GCF_042673295.1 of Rhodococcus sp. NPDC057014. Classification (NCBI taxonomy): domain Bacteria; kingdom Bacillati; phylum Actinomycetota; class Actinomycetes; order Mycobacteriales; family Nocardiaceae; genus Rhodococcus; species Rhodococcus sp. NPDC057014. The sequence continues at coordinate 23,911 of NZ_JBHUSF010000115.1, read as the reverse complement.
CAAAGTGGTTCCTCGGTGTGGGTTTGGTGGTCAGGACGGGAGGTCAAATGCGCGGATTGCGTTCTCGCGCAGAAACGCTGCACGCGTCTTTTCATCGAGCTCGAGCTTGTCCAACCCGGACAGGCAGTCGGGGGCCGGCCAGGCCGGGTGGTTGGAGCCGAACAGCACCTTGTTCCGGCCGTGCCCGCGGAGGTAGTCGACGATCTCCGCCGGGTAGCGGGAGGTCTTGTACGCGGAGGTGTCGATGTAGACGTTCGGGTACTTCGTGGCCAGCGAAATGGCTTCACCCGTCCACGGAACTCCGATGTGGCCGGCGATGATCCGTAGTTCGGGGAACTCGAGGGCCACGTGGTCGAGGTACGGGATCGGGCGGCCGGGTTCGGAGGGGCACAGCGGGCCGGTGTGCCCGATCTGCGTGCAGAAGGCGATGTCGAGGTCGCAGCACGCCGCGTACAGCGGGTAGTACCGGCGGTCGTCCGGCGGCAGGTCCCACAGCCACGGCAGGACGCGCAGGGCGCACGCTCCGAATTCCTCGACGCATCGGCGCAGTTCTCGCACCGCCTGCATCGGCTGGTGGAGGTTGACGGAGGCGACCATCAGGAAGCGGTCCGGGTGGCGTTTGACGATGGCCCCGACCTCGTCGTTGCTGATCAGCGGTCCCGTGGGGGCGTGCCAGGCGCTGAGCAGGCCCAGTTCGACGCCGGCTTCGTCCATGCGGTCGATCGTCCACGACACCGGCGGTTCGGTTTCGGGGATGGTTCCCTTCGACCAGCGGCGCAGGGAGTCCAGGAACGGCATGTCGAGCCATCGCTGGGTCGGGTGCTGCATCCAGGCGTCGATTGTGTTGGTCAACACGTTGCCTCTCGAAGTGATTCCCTCTCAAGCAGTTTCGCGAATGGAGTGAGCCGCCCGACTGTTGCCGGTTCCGGTGTCCTCCATGTCCCGGTGCCGGGTTTCGGGCAGGGCGAGGGCACAGGCGAAGCTGAGGAGGCCGAACCCGGCGAGCATCCACCCGACGGCGGTGCTGCCGTATCGAGAGGTCAGTTCCGCGGCGAGCATGGGTGCGGTGCCGCCGCCGATGACGCCGGCGATCGCGTACGCCATACCGGCGCCGGTGTAGCGGTATTCGGTGTGGAACATCTCCGGGAGCAGTGCCCCCGCGGGACCGTAGGAGACGCCCATGATGACCAGGGCGAGGGCCAGGCTGGCGAGGAACGCGAGCGGGGAGCCGGTGTCGAGGAGGGGGAAGAGCACCAGCCCTCCGGGGATGGCCACGATGCAGGAGGCGAGCACCATCTTGCGGCGGCCGATTCGGTCGGAGTAGATGGCGGACAGGATGATTGCTGCGCAGAAGACGGCGGAGGCCAGGAGTCCGAGGGACAGAACTGTGGTGCGGCTCAAGCCGAGGGTGGCGGTGCCGTACGAGGTGAGGTATGCGGTGCCGATGTAGAAGAACGCGAACATCATCGCCAGGGATCCGGCGGCAACGAGCAGCTCACGGGGCTGGTTCTTGAAGACCCCGAGGAGCGGGCCCGCGCCGGTGTGGCGAGTCTGCGTGGCCTGACGGGCGAACATCGGTGTCTCCTCCACCTTCAGACGGACATAGAGGCCGATGAGCACCAGGAGTGCGCTGGCGATAAAGGGGATCCGCCAGCCGTAGTCGAGGAACGCCTGAGAGGTTTCGCCGACGAAGAGGTTGACCGCCAGGAAGGTGCCGTTGGACAGAGCGAAGGCCAGTGACGGTCCCAGCTGCGGGAATACCGCGTACAGGCCCCGTTTGCCGGTGGGGGCGTATTCGGTGGCCAGCAGGGTTGCCCCGGCCCATTCACCGCCGACGGCGAGACCCTGCGCAATCCGCAGCGCGATCAGCGCGATCGGTGCGGCCACACCGATGGTGGCGGCACCGGGGAGCAGTCCGATGAGGACGGTGCTGATCCCCATCAGCAGCAGCGTGCTGACCAGTGTCTTCTTGCGGCCGATCCGGTCACCGAAGTGGCCGAAGATCGCGGCGCCGAGAGGCCGGGCGACGAACGCGACGGCGAACGTGGCGAAGGAGGCGACGGTGCCGGCGGCGGTGCCGAGGGCGGGGAAGAAGACCTTCGGGAAGACCAGTGCTGCCGCGGTGCCGTAGATGAAGAAGTCGTAGAACTCGATGGTGGTGCCGGTGCAACTGGCAATGGCGACACGGCGCATCGGGGTGGTTGGTGGGCTCGTTACCGGGTCGACGGTTCGGGACATCTGAGATCTCCTGCTCGGTGGGCCCATCCGCCCGCTGGCGGAGGAGCTGAGGTACGACGAGCAGTGTGAGCGTCGTTACATCGGGTCCTACACCCCCAAAAGTGGGTTGCCCTCCCGGGCAGCTACTTTCGTGGGTACACGACGGACGTACAGGGGCCGCGGTTGGTGCCGGCGTCAGCGGAGGAGTCCGCGCTCACGGGCGGCGAGGATTGCTTGGACGCGGTTGGTCGCGTGCAGTTTGCGCATGGCGCTCTTGAGGTAAGACTTGACGGTGTTGGGCAGCAGCCCGAGGGCCTCGGCGACCTCGCGGTTGCTCAGGCCACGTGCGACGTGTTCGAGCACGTCGATCTCGCGGGGCCGGAGCAGCGTGGGTGGTTCCTGGGATCCGGCCGACCCGAGCACGGGCGCGAACCGGTTCCCCACGGCCTCCAGTTTGCCGCGCAGGGTCTCGTCCTCGATCTGGTCGGCCAGGTTCGTCAGTTCCTGAGCGATGTCGTACAGGTCGGCGCGACTGAGCGTCGCCCGGTCGGCCTCGGTGGTGCGCATGAGGCTCAGTCGTCGCCGCACTTCGTCCTCGACCGCGATGTCGCGTTCGAGCCGCCGGACCAGTGGGGTGAAGCTGTCGAACCAGCGGTCGCCCAGGCGCACGTGGGTGCGGGCCGCCAGGTAGATCAGGATCCGGGGTGTGCGGTCGACGATGATCGGAAGCGCGGCCAGGGTTTCGATGGCCTCCGGTCGCACGGCGTGGTCGTAGGTGTGGGTGATGCCTTGCGCCGAGAAGTAGTCGGCCACCGACACCGGGCGGGCGAGCATCAGCGCCTTGCCGCCGAGTCCCTCACCGTTGCGGACGACCAGGTTCACCGCCGAGCGGGTGCGGACCCCGGTCAGGTCGGTGATCTCCATCGCCGCTGCCCCGTGATGCACCGGCCCACCGAACACCATGTCCATTCCGGCGTGCTTTCGGAGAGTCGCCAGCGAGCGCGCGAGGATGCGCCGTTCGATCGGCGTATCGGTTTCGAATGACATGGTCACGTCGGCCTCCAACTAAACATCTGATCCCGAGGCTAGTGAGTGCCGTCACACCGTGGCAACGTCGTACCCACGAAGGTGGGTACGACATCCCCGACCTACCTTCGGGGGTCCCGCTCCGTTCGTTTCACGGGTCACATACCTCCCAGAACGGAGGAACACACATGGACATCAGGCTGAGTCATACCGTCGGTCCGACCGAGCGGCCGCTGCTCGAGATGACGATCGGCGACAACTTCGACCGGACCGCCGCGAGATTTCCCGAGCGCGAGGCGGTGGTCGACGTTCCCACGGGCCGGCGGTGGACGTACGCCGGTCTCCGCGCCGACGTCGATGCGCTGGCTTCTGCCCTGCTCGAGGAGGGGATCGTCCCCGGGGACAGGGTTGCGATCTGGGCCCCGAACTGCCCTGAATGGGTGCTGGTGCAGTTCGCGGCGGCGAAGGTGGGTGCCATCCTGGTGAACCTCAATCCCGCATACCGCTCCCACGAACTCGAATACGTCCTCACCCAGGCGGGGATCCGGCTGATGTTCGCGGTCCAGTCGTTCAAGACCTCCGACTACGAGGCGATGGTCGCAGAGGTTTCGCCCCGGTGCCCGGGGCTCGATCGGGTGGTAATTTTCGGCAGCGACGAGTGGGCGTCACTGTTGATCCGCGGAGATCAGGCCTCGTCCGAACGGCTCACCGAGGTGCAGGCCGTCCTGTCACCGGACGATCCGATCAACATCCAGTACACGTCGGGAACCACCGGGTCGCCGAAGGGTGTCACCCTCTCGCACCGCAACATCCTCAACAACGGGTTCTTCGTCGGCGAGCTGCTCGGCTACACCGAACTCGACCGGATCTGCGTGCCGGTGCCGTTCTACCACTGCTTCGGCATGGTCATGGGCAACCTCGGGGCCAGCACGCACGGCGCGTGTGTCGTCATTCCGTCACCGTCGTTCGATCCCGTCGCCACGCTGACGGCGTGTGCGCAGGAGCAATGCACCTCGGTATACGGAGTGCCGACGATGTTCATCAGCATGCTCGACGTCCCCGACTTCAGCTCATACGACCTCTCGTCGATACGCACCGGAGCCATGGCAGGCTCACCGTGCCCGGTGGAGATCATGAAGCAGGTCACGGCGTGGGCACCGGAAGTGGCGATCGCGTATGGCATGACCGAGACATCCCCGGCCTCCACCCAGACCTGGGTGGACGACTCCCTGGACCGGCGGGTGTCCACCGTCGGCCGCGCCCACCCCCACGTAGAGGTCAAGGTCGTCGATCCTGAGACCGGCGAGACCGTCCCACGGGGACAGTCCGGTGAATTGTGTGTCCGCGGCTACTCGGTGATGCTCGGCTACTGGAACGAACCCGACAAGACCGACAAGGCCATCGACGCCGACGGCTGGATCCACACCGGCGACCTCGCGGTCGTGGACGAGGACGGGTTCGTCGCCATCACCGGGCGCATCAAGGACATGGTGATCCGCGGCGGGGAGAACATCTACCCCCGGGAGATCGAGGAGTTCCTCTACACCCACCCCGACATCCTCGACTCCCAGGTGATCGGCGTTCCCGACGACAAGTTCGGGGAAGAGCTGATGGTGTGGCTGCGGCTACGCGAGGGCGCCGAGAAGATCGACGCCGACAACCTCCGGGAGTTCTGCACGGGCCGACTCACGCACTACAAGATCCCGCGCTACGTGCACTGCGTCGACGAGTTCCCCATGACCGTCAGTGGGAAGGTCCGCAAGGTCGAACTGCGCGAACAAGCTCTCCAGATCCTCGGGTTGTAGACCCGAACACGCCCATACTCGAACAACATTCACGACAAGCCAAACGGAGGACATGATGAGCTGGACAATCGAACGACGCGGTCGCGTCGCCGTCGTCACGATGAACACCAACCCGGTCAACGCGCAGAACCGCGCCTTCTTCGCCGACCTGCACGACGCCTTCGATCGACTCGAACGCGAGCACCCACAGTCGCCGGTGGTGCTGACCGGCACCGGCACCCGATTCTCCGCCGGCCTGGACCTGGCCGAGCACTTCCGGCTCTTCGCCGGCGACGAGGCAGCAGTCGCATCCTGGTTCCAGGACTATCGGGCAACCAATATCCGGTTGTTCACCTACCCGAGACCGACGGTGGCCGCGGTGAACGGGCACGCCTTCGCCGGAGGTCTCATCACCGCCGCCGTGTGCGATCGCACGGTCGCCGCCGCCGGCGAGGCCCGGTTCGGAATCAACGAGGTCAACATCGGGATCCCGATGCCGGCGGTATATCTGCGGATGCTGGCGTACGCCTGGGGGCAGCCGGTGGCATCCCGGACCTGCCTGCAGGGGGAGATCTTCTCCGTGCACGAGGCACACGAAATGGGGATTCTGCACGAGGTGGTGCCAGCCGAGGAACTACTTGACCGGGCCGTCGCCCTCGCCGAGTTGACCCCCGAGGACTGCATCGACAACTACGCCTATACCAAGCAAGCCTTGCAGGCCCCGACCCTGCGTGACATCGCGGACTTGTCCGACCCACTGGACCGGAAGGAACTGGCCGCCGGCATGACGAGCGAGCCGTCCCGGCGTGCCCACCGCCGGTACTGGGAACAGCTCAAGGGCCGCCCCGCCGACTGGTGACCGGAGTGGACACCAATGGCGCAGAACGGTTGCCCGACTGGGTGATCTGGCAGCAGCGGCCTTTCCCCGATGCCAACCTACTGCTGATCGACGGGCGGGAAGCGGCGCTCGTCGACAGCGGCTTCGTCGGACACGCGCAGCAGACAGCCGACTGGGTGCGGGCACACAGCGACAACCTCACCCGAGTCGTGAACACGCACTGGCACGCCGACCATGTCGGAGGCAATGCGCTGCTCCAGGCGAGGGGCGCCGGCATTGCGGCCAGCGCCCCGGACGCCGACGCCGTCGCGCGTCGCGACCCGGGCTGCTGTCTCGCGGAGTACCTCGACCAGCCGGTCGCTCCCTACACCGTCGACGAGCCGGTCGACGACGGGCACGTGCTCCGGCTCGGTGACGCCGACTGGGAGGTGGTCCGCACCCCCGGCCACACCCCGGGCCACTTGGCGTTGTGGCAGCCTGAGGAACGGCTACTGGTTGTGGGAGATGCGTTGTCGGACTACGACGTCGGCTGGGTCAACAGTGCCCTCGACGGCCCCGACGCGGCACACGCGGCCCTGCAGTCGCTCCACCGGCTGACCGACCTGCAGCCGCGGGTGCTGCTGCCCGGGCACGGACCGATTCCCGCCGACCCCGGCGCGGCGTTGGCCAGTGCACGGCGCCGGGCGCGACGCCTCGTCGACGACCCGGACGGCGCAGTATGGTACGGAATTCGGCGAATCTTCGCCTTCGCATTGATGATTCGTGACGGAATCTCCGCCGCCGAGGTCGAGCCCTACCTGCATGCCCGTGCTTGGCTCGTCGACGCAGCCCGGCTGCTGCGCCTCACCCCCGAGGCGCTTGCCGCCGAACTGGTCGAGACGATGGTGCGCGGTGGTGCCGTGGTTGTTCGGAACACGCGACTGCATGCGGCGGCCGAGCACACCCCGGTCACGCCGGGAACGCTGCCGGTGTCCTTCCCCTGGGAATGGCAGTCCCCGGCACCCACAGGTCCAGCGCGGCCGTGAAGAACGAGCCCTATCCGACCACCCGCTCGACCAGCAGCACGGCCCCGATTCCGATCATCGCGGCACCGGAAATCCAGGTCACCACCCGCGCTGCGGCGGGGCGGGTGCGCAGCACCACCCGCGCACCTGCACCCACCCCGGTGTAGACGACGGCGCAGCTGGCCGTGTGTACCAAACCGAGCAGCACAATCTGCAGCGCGAGCGGCCACCGCGCGCCCGCGTCGCTGAACTGCGGCAGCAGAGCCAGGAACAGCAGGAACACCTTCGGGTTCAGCCCGCTGATCCCCAGGCCCTTGACGGCCTGCCGTACCCACGATTCGGGTGCCTGCTCGGGACCGGCCTGCGGCGGCGCCGAAGGTTTTGCGAGCGTCGTGATCCCCAGCCACACCAAGTACGCCGCCCCGACCCCGGTCAACGCGGTCAGCACCAAGGGCGAGCGGGAAACCAGCGCGGCGACGCCGGCCGCCACCACCGCGGTCATCACCAGGTGCCCCGACAACAGACCACCGACCGCCGGCACCACGGTGCGATGCCGCAACCCAGCCGCGATCGCGTACGCCCAATCCGCGCCAGGCGTCAGCACGAACAGAAAAGAAACCGCCCAGAACGCGGCAACGGTACCGATCGCCATAATCTCACTAGTCCTTCACGCTCGCGGAACACCAGAACGCCTAGCGGTTCCGATAAGAAAGACTAGAAATAATGGAGGAGAAAGTGTTGCCAATGATTCCCTGAACACCCCACGTTTGGGGAAGAATCTTCCGCATGGACAGCGTTGACAGGAAAATCCTTGCTGAACTCCAGCAAGATGGTCGACTCACCCTCACCGAACTCGCCGACCGGGTCCGCCTCAGCATCTCGCCCTGCGCCCGGAGGCTGCGCGCACTGGAGAGCTCCGGCGCGATCACTGGTTACCGCGCGCAGCTCGACGCCCACGCGCTGGGACTCACATTCGAGGCGCTCGTCTTCGTCACCATGCGCGCGGCCGACCGCGACACCATCGAGGCATTCGAACAGGCCGTAGCTGCCATTCCCCATGTCGTGCAGGCTCAACGGCTGTTCGGCGACCCCGACTACCTTCTGCGGGTCATCACCCGCGACCTCCCAGGCTTCCAGGCGCTCTACGACGAAAGCCTGGCCACCCTCCCCGGCGTCCAACGCCTCAGCTCCACCCTCGTCATGAAGAGCGTCTCCGACAACCGGCCCCTGCCTCTGTGAGGGCTGGGAGAGTTCAGTGGGCGCGGGCGGGGACTGGCTGGACTGCTCACGGCCGGCAGACGAATTCTGACGCTCGGTACGACCTCCTCGAGCGTAAGTGGTGTAGCACTACACCGTCCCCGCCGGCGCGACTCGGGAGAACCCGCGTGGTGGTGTTCGGCGAACGTGGAATCGGCCGACCGATAAGCATTGTCATGCGCGGGCGAAAGATAAATCGTCTGCCGAATCGGCCACTGATCGTGCCATCCTCGAAGCAACTCAAAGCTAAGGAAAGTAGGACGCGTCGTGAAGGTTGCAATTATCGGGTGTGGGGAAGTTGGGCGTGCGTATGCCCTGGCCGGTGCGGCCGCCGGCTACGAACTCGTGCTCGTGGACCCTCGTCCGTCGGCTGCGACTACCGCAGTCGCCGATCAGACTCGGGCGGCGCTCCATCTCTCGCCGGACGAGGCCGTCGGCGACGTGGACCGGGTGTGGATCTGTGTGCCCGGAGACCTGGTGAAGGCGATTACTACGTCTCTGATCGGAAAGCTGCCCGGTCACGCCGTGGTGGTCGATCTGACGACTGCGTCGCCGGACGACAAGCGCGAGTGCTCGGCGACCCTTGCAGCGCACGGCATCGAGTATGTCGATGCCGTGATCATGGGGTCGGTGACGCTGACCGGATCGCGCACCCCGTTGCTGGCTGCAGGCCAGAAGGCCGGCGAAGTACTCGCCGAGTTCGCAGAGTTCGGGGCGCCGGTGCAGGCGATGGCCGGCGGCCGGGCGGGTGACGCCGCCGCAATCAAGCTTCTGCGTACGATCCTGACCAAGGGTCTCGAATCACTTGTCGTCGAGTGTTTCATGGCAGCCGAGCAGCAGGGCCTCCGCAGCAATCTCTACGACGTATTGACCGATGTCGACACCATCGGGTTCGTTCCCTTCCTGGAGATGCTGATCACCAGCCATGTTCAGCACGCCGAGCGTCGGATGCACGAGGTGGAGCGGGCCCGCGCCCAACTTGCGGAGATGGGTTGCCCGTCGGTGGTTCTGGCCGGTACCGAGGCGCGTTTCGCTCTGACCTCAGCGGCATTGAAGGACGAGAGCCCTGGACAGCACGCCGCAGGTGACGTGGCTTCGACCATCGCATGGCTGTTGAACTCGGCTCGGGCATCCGAGACTGTCTGACACGCTCAACCAGTCCGTTAAGCGGACTTCTCTGCAGGCGGTACCCGAGACGCATAGTGCGACAGAGTATGTCGTGGGAAACTTCGTGCGTGAGAGTAACCGTCATTGGTGCCGGCCGGATCGGCGAGGCACTCGTAGCAGGACTGTGTCGAGCGGGGACGTCCGCTGAATCGATCACCGTCATCGGTCGCAATATGGAACGGACATTCGCGGTCGCGCATCGGCACGGGGTACGAGTTGCCGACATGCGAAATCTTCCCGAGGAATGTGACGTTCTGGTGGTGGCGGTGAAGCCGCAGCAGATCGAGGACGTGTTGCCCGGCCTCGGAGTGGCGCTGCACGGATCCACTCGCCGTCCGGTCGTGGTGTCGGTGGTGGCCGGGGTGGCTACCTCGAGAATCGAGCAATTTCTTCCCTCTGTGGTGCCGGTGGTACGCGCGATGCCGAACACCCCGATGACGGTGGGCGCGGCGGTCACTGCGATCGCGGCTGGCGCCGCGGCAACCGAGCACGATCTGCGGTTGGTCGAGTCCGTGTTGGAATCTGTCGGTGAGGTACTGCGCGTCCCCGAGGGCCAACTCGACGCCGTCACAGCAGTTTCCGGCTCTGGCCCTGCGTACGTGTTCCTCGTGGCGGAGATGATGATCGACGCGGCGATGACGCTGGGACTGGACCGGGCAACGGCGGACAGGTTGGTGACCGGAACCTTGGCCGGCTCGTCGGCGATGCTCGGTGACACCGACCCGGTCGATCTGCGGGCGGCGGTGACATCGCCGGCGGGGACAACGGCAGCGGCGTTGGAGGTCTTCGAACAATCCGACATTCGGCAAACGTTCCGAGGAGCATTGACCGCGGCACGTGACCGATCGATGGAACTGTCCGGGATCGTGCGCCCACCCCTGGCTCCGGCGTCCGCTGACCAGCGCTGAGCGGGGTGCCGCCTGCTCGGGCGGCACCGCCGCTACGAGCGGGTGCGGACCTCGGGATCCGGCACGCTGCGGGCCGAGTCGCCGTGTGGGATCACTTCGGGCTCCTCCCCGCCGACCGGACGTTTCATCCTCCGCGGCGGCATCGCAACCACCCGAATGGCGAGGGTAACCATGACTACGCCGACGATTTGGGTGGGGGAGAGGTGCTCGCCGAGGACCACGACGCCCAAGACGACGGCGAGAACAGGTTGGAGCATCAGGATGCTGGCTCCCACCCCGGGGGTGAGGCGCGGCAGAGACACGCCGACGAGGATCCAGCCGGCGACCTGTCCGACGATCGCGAGTGCGGCGAGCCAGCCCACTGCGGCCCACCCGGGAGACAGATCGACCGGATCCCAGATGAGGGCGAGCACCGTACCGGTGGCCCACGCGACGACGGACGAGCAAAATACCTGCGAGGAAGCGCGATTCGGCGGGCACCAAGCGCCGATGGCGAAAACGTAGGCCCCGTAACAGATCCCAGCGACCAGGGCCAGCACGGATCCGTACACGATCGTGTGGAGGTCGGCCGTGGGTTGTGCGATACCACTGGTGAGCGCTACTCCGCACAGCAGGAACGGGACCGCGACGACGTAGGCCTTCGACGGCCGTTTGCCCGTGATGCACAGCCCCAGCACGGGCGCGACGATCACCTGGATGTTGACCAGGACGCTGGAGACACCCGCTCCGACGAGGGCGACCGATTGCGCCCACAACGCCATGTCCCCACCCAACAAGACACCGGCGACCAGTTGCACGGTCAGCACCCGTCGTGGCAGCGGGCCGTGCTTGCGGTAGTCGTGCCAGGCGAGGACCGCGAGAATCGGGACCGCGATCAGGTACCGGACCAGAATCGTCGTGGCGGTCGACACGGAGGCGAGGGCGATGAAGATCCCCGAGCCGGCGAGGGCTGCCGCCCCGAGGCCGAGTTGGAGGGTGGGAGGGAGATGCCGGGTTTGGTCTCGGCGGTTAGCGAGCAGCACGGACTTGCAGGGTGACTCCCGCGCCAGCGGTGTCGGTATCGAAGTAGGTGAAGCCGGCTCCGGTGGGCAACCGGCCCCGCAACTTCGGGGACGGGCCGGCGGCGGTGACTCGGGCTTCGGCCGCGTCGACGTCGGGGACGGAGAATCCGAGGTGGAATACCCCTTCGCCGTGTTCGTCGAGGAACCGGCGTTGCAGCGTGTTGCCCTCGGGCGGGCAGCACAGCTGTAGTTGCACGTTGCCGAGTTCGGCGTACCGGTACTCGAGCTTCATGAAGTCGTCGACATCGGGGGCCTGCAGGTCGGGGCGGAACGCCTCGAGCGACGGAAACGGGTGCCAGGGGCCGATCCCGAGGGACTCGTAATAGGCCACGGCCCGGTCCATGTCTGCCACGACGACGCAGACGTGATGCAGGTTCTGGAATTCGCTGGTCATGGGGCGATTACCTTTCTGTCGCCACGCGCTGGTCGTACTCGTGTGCGGCCTGCTCGAATGTCTGGCCGGCGCGTGGGTTCCACTGGATGCCGGAGCGGGCCTTGATGCCGGGCTTGAGACGTTGGGTTTCGTCGTAGTCCTCCCAGGGGTGGAAGAACAACGGTTCGGCCTCCTCGATGGCCGTCAGGCAGCGGGCATATCCGTCCAGGTAGCCCTGCCGCTCGTCGGCGCTGACCCGGCCGGGCATCCAGGCCGCGAACGGCGGCAGTACGGTGAAGCCGGTGTAGGCGAGGATTCCGTTGTGGATGGGCCACAACACATGGAGCAGGTCGCCGTCGATGCCGTTCGGCTCGTACAGCGTCGAATCGGTCCCGGTTGTCAGGCAGATCATCGCCTTCTTTCCGAGAAAGTGACCCTTGCCGTACTTGCGGCCGGCCGAGTAGGCGAAGCCTCGGGCGAACACTCGGTCCACCCACCCCTTCAGAATGGCCGGCATCGAGAACCACCACACCGGGAAGTGGAAGAGGATCAGATCGGCCTCGGCCACCTTGCGCTGTTCCTGCTCGATGTCGAACGCCTGCGTCCGCGTGGCGAAGGCATGCTCCTGTTCGCGGGAAAGATCCAGGTAGTCGGCATCGACTCGCTCACCGGTGAAGTCCTGGCTGTCCAGCTCGGCGATCCACTTCATGGCGTAGAGGTCGGAAACGGTCACCTCGTGTCCGAGGTCGGTCAGGGTCCGGACCGCGGTGTCCTTGAGGGCACCGCAGAACGAGCGGCGCTCGGGGTGCGCGAAGACCACGAGAATGTTCATCGGTTGTCTCTCTCGACAGGGAAGGGTGGTCGATGGTCTGACCAACGATCTCATGCTGGTCGTGACGAGGTCAAGCGAACCGGCCCGGCGCTTGGGGCGGCCGGGCCGGTTCGTCAGGAGTTCGGACTCTGCCGGATCTCGAGGGTCACTCCGGCCGACGACGGTGTCTGCAGGTAGGTGAATCCGGTCGAGTCGGGGCGGCGCCCGTACATCCACGGTTCGAGTCCGACAGCGCGAGCGGCCTCGGTCCCCTTGTCGACGTCGTCGACGACGAAACCGATGTGGAAGACTCCGCCGCCGGTGCGGTCGAGGAATTGTCGCTGCGGCGAGTTGCCGGGGCCAGGCTCACACAGTTGCAGCTGGAGTCCGAGAGCGTCGGTGTACTTGTAGTTCAGGTCCAGGAAGGCGTCCCGGTCCGGTACGTCGAGGTCGGTGAATGCGCTGAGCGGCGGGAAATTCTGCCATCCGCCGATGCCGACCTTCTCGTAGAACGCAATCGCAGCGTCGATGTCGGGCACGACGATGCAGACGTGGTGCACAGCGTCGAATGGTGGAGTCATGTGGTGTCCCTTTCAGGTGAACGGTGCACAGGCGTGGGTGAATCCGTACAGCCGGTGGGCGTTGGTGGTGAGGATTGCCTCGCGGGTCACCGGGTCCGGTGCCCAGTCGGGGAGCAGATCCAGAAGGGTGCCGACGTTGGGCATCTGTCCCCAGAACCCGACGTGTGGCCAGTCCGAACCCCATACACAGCGGTCGGGTGCGGCCTCGATCAGGCTCTGCGCGAACGGAATCGTGTCGGAATAGTCCGCCGCTCGCGCCATCCGGAACGCCCCGGACAGCTTGGTCCACGCGCCGTCTGCCATCAGTGTCAGAAACTGTGTCCATTCGGGTGCGTCGACACCGGCGGCGACGTCGAAGTCGCCCATGTGATCGACCACGTAGGGTACGGTCAGCGTGCGCAGGTCCGCAGCCGCGGCGGCGAGATGCCTTGTGTTGGTGAGGAACTGCAGATGCCAGCCCATCTCCGCGCAAATGGCGTCGTACCGGGCGAGTTGGTCGAGGCCGATGCCGCCGCCCGACAACGTGTTGAGCCGCAACCCCACGACGCCCGAATCCTGCAAATGGGCGAGCGTGCGGTCGTCGACGTCGGGTGCGACCACGGCGACCGCGCGCAGCCGGTCACGGGCCCCCTCGACGGCGTCGAGCATCTCCGTGTTGTCCGTGCCGTGCACGCTGATCTGGACCAGCACCCCGTAGGTGGTGCCGACGGCGTCGAGCATCGACAGGTACTGCTCGGTCGACGCCGGTGGCGGGGTGTAGCTGCGCTCGGGGACGAAGGTGTGCCCCACGACGTGCGCGTGGGTATCCACCGCCCCGGCAGGCAGGGTGAACCGTCGCGGCGCGTGCGGGGCCGGGTCCGGCGCCGGGCACACCTGGTCGACTTTGTCCGTTCCGAAATCCATGGGTGTCTATCCTCGCTCTCGGCGTCCGGTCAGCGGGCCGACTTGATCAGAGTCTTTGCGATGGTGTTCTTCAGGACCTCGGACGAGCCGCCGGCCACCTCGTAGGCCTTGGCATCGCGGAAGTAGCGCCCGAACGGCGACGTCTCCTGCGTGCCGGTCGCCCCGCAGACCTGCACGGCCATGCTGGCGACCTTCGTGGCGAGTTCGGCGGCAAGCAGTTTCGCCGCGGACGAGGACCGCTGGTAGTCCCCGCCGGAGTCGAGGTCGCGGGCGGCCTGATACGTCACCAGTCGAGCGGCATCGATCTCCGCGGCAGCCTGGGCGAAATACCATTGGATGCCCTGGAAGTCGATCACGTTGCCGTCGAACGCGGGCCGGGTGCGCACGTACGCGAATGCGTCGTCGAACGCAGCGCGGGCGATGCCCAGTGAAATCCCCGCCGCGAGGGTGCGGCTGTTCGACAAGGTGACCAGGGCCTGCCGCAGCCCGTTGCCTTCCACACCGATCAGAGCGTCGCCGGGGATCTCGACGTCGTCGAGGACGAGGTTGACATGCGGGCCGTTGCGCAGCCCGAAGGTCTGCGCTTCCCGGGTCTGTCGGGTACTGACACCGGGTGCGTTGCGATCGACCGCGAACGTGGACACCCCGACCGGGGTCTCGGCCAGCACGACGAAGAACTCGGCCCGCGACCCGGAGGTAATGAACGCCTTCTCCCCGTTCAACACCCACCCGTCGCGCTCGTTGCCGCGGGCTTTGGTGTCGAGGGTGCGGATGTCGCTGCCGTGCCCGCGCTCGGTCAGCGCGTAGGAGGCGCGCAGGCCTTGCGCGTATCGCGGCAGGACCCGTTCCTTCAGGCTGTCGCGGCCGTAGAGCTCGATGATCTTGCTGCTCTGCAGGATCGTGATCAGTGAGACTCCCAGGCTCGCCGACCCGGCTCCGAGTTCCTCGAAGACCCCGAGGGCGTTCTCCATCGACTCGCCCTGGCCGCCGTACCGGGTCGGCAGGGTCATCGCGTTCCAGCCCAGCTTCGCGGTCCGCCCGACCAGGTCCACCGGATACACATCCTGGTGGTCGATCTCGTCGGCGACGGGTTTGACGACGTCGTCGCTGAATTGGCGTGCGGGGGCGGCGATCTTCTCGTCGACCAGGTATCTCCAGAAACTCATGGTTCGGCCTTTGCTCGTGATCTCGGTATCGGTGATGAGTCAGGGTTGATGTCGGATGGGTGGCCGGGACGGTTCACCGGGGCGGCCCCGCGCCCCGAACCCTCAGGCAGGCTGGAGGGCTTGTAGTTCGTCGAGAATCCGGGCGTTGTAGCCGTCCATGTCGACGAGTTCCTGCTCGGGTGTGGCGAGGTCGTAGGTGCGCACACCCGACCTGTGGACCACCTCGAGCGCGGAACGGATCCTGGTTGCCTGGCCCAGGGGCCGCAGGTCCGGGCACCAGTCGAGCAGCGCTGCCAGCGCGAGCCAGGCACCCGTCGGGTTGGACCGGCGGGTGCCGGTCCGGTGTGGTGAGGATCCGTGCGCCGGCTCGAACAGTGCGGTGACGCCCGACCCGAAGTTCCGGTCGGGGTTGATGGTGGCGGATCCGCACAGGGCGGGGGAGCCGGCCCGGGCGCAGACGATATCGGAGAGAATGTCGCCGAAAATGCCCTCCGTGGCGATCACAGCGGGCAGCTGTGGATAACTGACCAGTTCGTAGGCCGCGCGATCGACGTTGACGTGATCGAACGCCACCCCGGTCCGGTCGGCGACCTGCATGGCAGTGGCACGCCACAGCCGCGAGGTCGCGAAGACGCTGGCCTTGTCGACGCTGATGTACCGGCGCCCGGGAGCATCTCCGGTCAACCCGGCCGCCATCTCCACTACCTCGCCCACACGAGCGGGCAGGAGCCGGAGCTGGTCGACCGCGGCGCTGACACCGTCGCTCTCCTCGCGCTGGCTGGGATCGGCGTACGCGCCGCCGGTGATGTTGCGGACGATGGTGACATCCTCGCTCAGCTGTGGAACCCATACGGTGCGGACACTGACCCGCAGGTCGAACAGGTTGCGGAGGGAAATCAGCGCCGCCTCCGGATTGGGGCACTCCTCGGCGGTGACCCCGGGATGCGTTCCGACGGCCCCGCTGAGCACGACATCGGCACTGCGGCACGCCTCGATGGTCTCCTCGGGAAGGATCGAACCGGTCGCCTGCCAACCGGCGGTGCCGTAGGGCAACGGCTCGGTCAGCGTGATCGGAGCTCCGGCGGCGGCGAGCCGGCGGAGAAACTCGAGCGGCCCGTCGAGGATCTCGCTGCCGATCCCGTCGCCGGGCAGAACTGCGATGACCGTCATGGGGTGCGTCCTTTCGCGGAGGGAGGATCGTAGGCCGTCAGGACATCGCGGTCCAGGACAGGACCTGCTGCTCGTGCAGAAGCCGACGCTGAACCTTGCCGGCGGCGGCGTCGCGGGGAATCGTCGCCACACGCGCAATGTGCGCGGGGCGCATGAACACCGGCAGATCGGCGACGGCATCGCGGATGGACTCGAGCGGCACGCTGTCGGCGACCACGTAGAGGACGACGTCGTCGTCGACCAGCTCGCCGGGCTTCTTCCACAATGCGAGGTCGGTGAGAGCGTCGATCGTGCCGAGTCGTTCCTCGACGTACGGGATGGGCACGAACTCGCCTTTGACACGGATGCTTTCGGCCGCCCGCTCGAGGAACACCAGGCCGCCCTGGTCGTCGCGACGGCCGAGGTCGCCCGTGGCGAACCAGCCGTCCTCGTCGCGGCTCGGGTCGACGGCGCCGTCCCGGAAGTACCCGGCGAACAGGGTGTTCGGCGCGTTCTCGCGTACGTAGATCTGACCGTCGTCGTCGAGGCGGTCCTCGACGTCGGAGCGGGTCTGTCCGCCGAATCGACTGGCGTTGGGGGGGATCTCGGATTCATCGGCGAGTGACCAGCGGTGCAGGTGGCTCACTCCGGCTGCCTCGGTGGAGCCGTATCCCGATACGGCGACGGGAATGCCGAAGCGGGACATGAATTCCCGGTCGGCGTAGAACATGGTGCGGACGCTGTGTTCACCGGAATCGGCGGTCGTCGTGGCGCGCTTGAGGATTTCGACGGGCGGTGCGTGCAGCGCCAGCGCGGTCACCCCGTGTTCGCGGACAGCCGGCCAGAAGCCGCTGGCCGAGAACTTCCGGACTGTCAGGGCGTCGGCGCCGGCGCACAGGGCCCCGATGATGCCGTACCCCATCGGATTGATGTGGAACAGTGGCAGCGGAGCGAGCATCCGGTCGCCTGCCTGCAGGTCGAGGGCTTCGGCCATCGCCGAACCCAACCGCAGGAAGTACTCGTGGGTCTGGGCGCAGAACTTCGGCAGCCCGGTGGTTCCGGAGGTGTGCATGAAGGAGGCGAGGTCCGACGGTGCAGCGTCGAGGCCGGGGCTGGACTGCGGGTCGACCGGTGCCCACTCCCGAATCGTCGACAGCGGGAAGGTGCGCAACGTCGCGGGGAGAGTGTCGAGGTCGGTGAACACGGCGGCGGGATCCAGGCGCTCGAGCATCTGCGCGAGCAGTTCCGGCGGATACGTGGGATTCACCAGGGCCACCGGGGTGCCCGAGAGCAGACACGCCATCCACACCAGCATGTATTCGGTGGAGTTGTTCGCGACGATGGCCAATCGCTGATCACGCCGAATGCCCAGTTCCTGCAGTTCCTGCGCACCTGCGGCGGCGATGCGGACCGCGTCGGACAGAAGGATCTGGTCGTCGACGGTGCCCACCCGGAGATCGGGTCGATCCGATGACCGCTGCAGAAGGAGTTGGGCGAGGTTCGTTGTGCTCATGTCGTCTCTTCCGGGCTGGAGGGCAGGGCGTCGTCACACCGCGAACGGTCTGGCCGCGGGCGGTGGTAGGTCGCTCCCTGGAGCTGGTTGCACAGTCGATGGTCGCCCACGGATTCAGATAAGAGAACGGCCCTCAGCTAGCGTCAGCGGTAAGCGAAACTTATGTCTCGTGCCGGTCGACATGCCCCGCTGGGGCTGATGACCTCGGGCGTCGCTGTGATACACATACGCCATGTCCACAGCCTCTCCCTTCGGCGCCGACTTCGAGTCGCTGCTCTCACCCGCGGTCCGCACGACGTCAGTGGACGACGTGGTCGCCAAGCTTCGCGAGATTCTGCTGACCGGCGGGGTGGCCCCGGGGGAGAAGCTTCCGAGCGAACGGGAGTTGGCCCGGTTGCTGCAGGTCAGCCGGACCACGGTCCGTGAGTCTCTGCGCACACTCGAGGCGCATGGGCTGATCACCATACGTCTCGGTGGCAGCGGTGGCGCATTCTTCAACCCCCCGGACCCGGGCCTGATGGGCTCGGCGTTGGCGATGCTCCTCGCGTTCGAGTCCGTGTCCGAGGAGGACCTCACCGACTACCGCATCGACTTCGAGCAGGAAAATGCGGAGCTGGCGGCCCGGCGGGCCACGGACGACGAGATGGCGGGCCTGCAGAAGATCCTCGACGAGGTGCGCGAACTGGGCTCCTCCGGCTCGACCGACTGGGACCGGGTGCGCGCCCTGGATCTGACCGTCCACGAACTGCTGCCGAGGCTGTCCCACAATGCCGTCCGTGTGGCGATCTCGGCGGGCATCCACGACGCACTCGCCCGTAGCTTCGCTCAGGTCGAGCCGAGCGCGTCGAGTCCGGAGTTGCTGCGGGACGAAGTGATCGAGCTGCTCACCAAGGTCATTGCACGTGACGGTGACGGTGCTCGCGCGGCCATGGCAGGGCATCTGCGTCGCTGGCGCTCATAACGCCGTTAACAAACTTGGTGGCCGCCGTAACAAACCGTTAATTGCTGTGCATTGACTCACTCGCACCACTGTGGGACCGTTGGTCAGACCATCGACCACCCCCTCTGGAGACGATTGATGAACATTTCCGCCGGCCGTACCGGCCTCTTTCCCATCGGCCCCACCGATCCCTACGCGTTCGCTGCCGACTCGACCGAGCGCGCGGAGATCGCCGCCGCGCTCGACGAGATCCGCGGCACCGACTTCCAGGTCGCGAGCAACATCGCCGGAAAGGAGGTCCGCACCGGCCGCACCATGGCCATCCAGGCGCCGCACAACCACTCGCAGAAGCTCGGTGAGCTCGACCTGGCCGGCCCGTCCGAGACCCAGGCCGCGATCGACGCCTCGCTCGAGGCGGCTCGATGGTGGGGAACCCTGCCCTGGGAGGAACGGGTCGCCCCTTTCCTCAAAGCCGCCGACATGCTCGAGCACGGCCCCTGGCGGGCCAAGCTCAACGCCGCGACGATGCTCGAGCTGTCCAAGACCACCTACCAGGCCGACATCGACGCCGCCTGTGAGACAGTCGATTTCATCCGCGCCAACGTCAAGAACATGCTCGACATGTACGAGACGCAGCCCGGCTCACAGGCCGGTGCGTGGAACCGGGTCGAATACCGGCCCCTGGAGGGCTTCGTCTTCGCGGTCACCCCGTTCAACTTCACGTGCATGAACAACCTTGCGTTCGGGCCCGCAGTGCTGGGCAACACCGTGGTGTGGAAGCCGGCCGAGAGCGCGTCGCTCGTCGCCCACCTGTCCCTGCAGTTGCTGCGTGAAGCCGGTCTTCCGGACGGTGTCATCAATGTCGTCTACGGCACCGGCAGCGACATCGGCCCCACCGCCCTGAGCAACGAGCACCTCGCTGCCGTGCACTTCACCGGGTCCACCGGAACCTTCCAGCACATGTGGCAGGAGGTCGGCAAGAACGTGGCCACCTACCGCAACTACCCGCGCGTGGTCGGCGAGACCGGTGGCAAGGACTTCATCCTCGCCCACCCGAGCGCCGACCTCGACGCGTTGGCTGTCGCCTGCATCCGCGGCGCCTACGAGTTCCAGGGGCAGAAGTGCTCGGCCGCCTCCCGCCTGTACGTGCCGCGCAGCCTCTGGCCGCGCCTGAAGGAGCGGCTGGTCGCGCTGACCGAACAGATCAGAGTCGGCGACCCCACCGACCCCGAGGTCTACGTCGGCGCCGTCATCAACGGCCGCCAGCACGCCAAGCACGCCGAGATCCTCGCCCGTGCCCGCGCCGAAAAGGCCGTGGTCGTCGGCGGTAACACCGACGACAGCGTCGGCTGGTTCGTCGACCCCACCATCCTCGAGGTTACCGACCCGCATTCGCCGCTCATCACCGAGGAGATTTTCGCTCCGGTCCTGACGACCTATGTGTACGAGGACTCCGACTGGAACGACGTGCTGCGCCTGGTCGACACGTCCACGCCGTACGGCCTGACCGGTGCCGTCTTCGCCGAAGACCGCCGCGCGGTGGAGGAAGCCGACGCCGCCCTGCGGTACACGGCGGGCAACTTCTACGTCAACGACAAGCCCACCGGCTCCGTCGTCGGCCAGCAGCCGTTCGGTGGTGCGCGCGCGTCGGGCACCAACGACAAGGCCGGCACGGTGTGGAACCTGATCCGCTTCGCCAGCCCGCGGACCACGAAGGAAAACCACTCGAGGGTGACGGACTACCGCTACCCCCACCTCGAGAAGTAACGTCCGATCCACGACAGGAAACGTGATGACCAACCCAACCGTGTACGACGTCGTGGTCGTCGGAGCCGGCATCATCGGTGCCAGCTGTGCGCACCACCTGGCCCAGCAGGGGCATAGGGTCGCCGTGCTCGAGGCCAAGGCCGGTGCCGCCGAGGGCAGCACCGGGCTCTCCTTCGCCTCGGTCCGCGCCCAGTGGGCCGACGACCTCAACACCGAGCTGTCCTGGCGCAGCATCCGCTTCTACCGGGATTTCCAGGACCGGTACGGCCTCGACGTCGGATACCAGCCCAACGGGTACCTGTTCCTGGTGCCGGAAGCGAACTGGGAACGCCAGCTCGCGGCAGTCGAGCTCCAACGCGCCCACGGTGTCCCGGTCGAGGTCCTCGACGTCGACCGGGCCCAGAAGATCACTCCCTTCGACCCGACCGGAATCGGCGGTGCCACCTGGGGGACAGCAGATGGGCAGATCGACCCGCACGGTGCGACGAACGCATTTCTCACCCTCGCTCGCGCCAAGGGCGCCGACGTCTTCTTCAAGGCACCGGTGGACGGAATCGACAAGGCCGGCGAGCTGTGGACACTCTCGGCCGGTGATCGCACGGTGACCGGCCGCCACGTCGTGAACGCTGCCGGCGGTTGGGCCGGCGACGTCGCCGCTCTCGCTGGCCTCGACGTACCCGTGGTGCACTCGCGCCGCAACGTCTACGCCACCGCCGAGGGCGCCCTCGACTCGTACGTGCCCATGACGGTGGATCTGGCGACGGGTGTGTACATGCGCAGCGAAGGTCAGCGACTGCTCTTCGCCGGCGCCAAGTCCACCGAAGTCGACGGATACAACACAGCAATCGACTGGCCCTGGATGGAGGAGTTGCTGGCCCTGGTCGCCGACCGCTTCCCCTGGCTGGTGGAGCTGCCGCTCGATCGCCGTGCCTGCTGGGCGGGCACCTACGAGAACACCCCCGATCACGACGGCATCGTCGGCGCCGACCCACGAGAACCGCAGTGGATCAACGCATGTGGCTTCTCCGGGCACGGCCTGATCCAGGCACCGGAGATCGGCCGGCTCGTCACCGAGCAGGTCACCGACGGGGCGATCACCAGCATCGACCTGTCCGAGCTGTCCCTGGCCCGATTCCGGACCGGTGCCATCGAGAATTCGGTGTCGCTGGTCTTCTGACCGGCGCATGGGTACCGCTTCCCGCCCAACCCCGAAAAATCAGGGGAAGGCTGCGAGTTCAATGACGCACTCGCTGCCTTCCTCTGGTCTGGGAGTAACCTCGTTCCTCCCAGGGTGGCCCGTCCGTCCAAGTAGCAGGGCACCCGGATCCCTTTCTGCCCGTGCACCTTATCCCGGCACAGTTCCTGGCCGAAAACATTTCCGGCACCGGTGATAAGCGAATGTACGCGCTGCCGTCACCCGAGGTGAACGCTCTCCGGTGACTGTGTTCCCCGTCACCAATTCCCTGTAATCTTCGAGCTGTCCTCCTCCGGCGCTGTGGATTTCGAAGACATCCGGATGCAGGGCACCCGCCCTCCCCTCCCCCTCAGCGCTCATGTGCCGAAGAAACTGCCGGCGCCGCTGATCACGAAACAGGAATCTCATGGCACTTTCATCCGCATCATCGGGCGGCACTGCCGCCCCGGGAGCGTCGTCGGAGAAATTGACGCGCTCGATGTCCCTGACCAACTTGATCTTCCTCGGTGTGAGCGCGCAGATCGGCTCCGGGTGGTTGTTCGCCGTTCTGTCCGCCGCAGGGGCTGCAGGACCGGCCGCAGTCTTGTCCTGGGTACTCGCGGCGCTACTTTTCGGTGTCATCGCGATGCCCTGGATGGAACTGGGCGCCATGCTCCCCCGCTCGGGTGGGCCGGTCCGGTACCCGAGTCTGTCGCACGGCATGATGACCGGCTGGCTGGTCGGCGGCGCGTACTGGATCGCCACCGTCGCGGTTACTACCCTCGAGGCGCAGGCGGTGCTGACCTACGTCAGCAGCAACTGGCCCGAGCTCGGGTTGATGCACGAGGTCGACGGGCTCGAGATCCTGACCTGGCCGAGGGGCATCCTCGCCGGTGTCGCCATCCTCGCCGTCTTCACCGTCCTCAACATCTTCGGCATCAAAATGCTCAGTGAAGCGAACCGGTGGATCACGTTGTGGAAGATTGCGATCCCGACGCTGACCTTCATCCTGCTGTTCACCGCGTTCCGCAGTTCCAACTTCACCGAGACCGGATTCTTCGCGATGGGCTTCGACGGCGTCCTCCACGCAATCCCCGCCACCGGTATCGCATTCGCTTACCTCGGCTTCCGCCAGGTCCTCGACTTCGGCGGCGAATGCAAGAACCCGCAGCGCAACATCCCGATCGCCATCGCCGCGTCCATCCTCATTCCGATGGTCGTCTACGTGCTGCTCCAGGTTGCGTTCATCGGCGCGCTGGACTGGACCGCCGCCGGCCTGGCACCGGGTCAATGGGGATCGCTGCTGTCGAGTGACTGGGCATCGGCACCACTGTTCCAGGCCCTCATCGCCGCCGGATTCGGCGGATTCGGCACCCTGCTCCTGATCGATGCGATCGTCTCCCCGGCCGCGACCGGGTGGGTGTTCCTCGGCAGTGCCACCCGGTCGACCTACGCACTGTCCGAGCACGGCATGGCACCGTCGCTGTTGCAGCGACTGAACCGATTCGCCGTGCCGTGGATATCGCTGCTCGTCTCCTTCGCTGTGTCCTGCCTGTTCCTTCTCCCGCTGCCGAGCTGGTACCGCCTCGTCTCCATCGTGTCGGTGGCTCTGCTGCTGAGCTACCTCGTCGGCAGCTCCAGCATGATGGTTCTGCGCCGAACCGCTCCGGACCTGCCGCGTCCCTTCCGCCTCCGAAATGCCGGATTGTGGGCGCCGGCCAGCTTCGTGGCAACCCTCATTCTGGTGTACGTCGCCGGGTTCTCGACCGTCCTCAACCTGGCCATCGTGGTCTTCGCTGGCACTCCGGCATACGTCGCATACATCGCCGTACGACAGAACTGGATCACCCGCGCTCGCGCGTACAGCTGGTCCGCAGTATTCCTCGCGGCGTGGGGCTTCGTGAGCTGGCAGGGTGGATGGTTCATGACGGTCAGCGGCGGCCAGCGCGAGGGAGCCTGGGATACCCCCGCCTATCTGGTGGCCTGCACGGCCGTGCTCGCCGTCGGCGGGATCGTCCTCTACCTGATGAGTAATACCGTTGGCCGCGTGCATGTTTCCCGGTCGACCTGGTTCGTCACGTTGTTGATGGCCGTGCTCTTCCTGTCTTTCTACGGAAGCTACGGACCGCTCGACCACCCCGTCTTCGGTGAAGGCTGGGACCTCATCCCGGTGACGGTCGCAGGCCTCGCAGGCTACTACTGGTCGGTTGCCTCCGGCTTCCAGACCGACGAAGTGCGGGAAAATCACCTCGAAGACGACGTCGTCCCGGTG
>NZ_JBHUSF010000114.1:0-24606 GCF_042673295.1 Rhodococcus sp. NPDC057014 | reverse complement strand
GTGAACTCGAGAGCGAATCCTTCGCCGGAATCGCGCAGGCGATGGGAGCCGAGGGCATCGTCGTCGACAAACTCGAAGAGGTCGGTCCCGCGCTGCAGCGCGCGGTCGCCGCACAGATGAACGAGGGCAAGACCACGGTCATCGAGATCATGTGCACCCGCGAACTCGGCGACCCCTTCCGCCGCGACGCGCTGTCGAAGCCGGTTCGCCTGCTCGACAAGTACAAGGACTACGTGTAGTTCCACTACGGCGACTACGGGTAAATCCACCCGCTGCCAGCACGTGGCCTCCGGCGATCACGCCGGGGGCCACGTCCCGTGCGGTCCTGGTACCGACGATTCGACGCCGTCTGGACCTGTCGCTTCGCCGCCGCGACCCCCACACTTCTGACGGAGACCACGACGAACGGAAGCGGAGCAACAGGGTATGGCGGCAACGGTGTGGGATCTGTCGCTGCCCGCGCTCCTCTTCGCGCTCGGCATCGTGGTGGCCGGTGGCGTCGTCCGCGGCTTCGGGGGTTTCGGGGGCGCCATGGTGTGGGTCGCCGGACTCGTCGTCCTGCTCCCGCCGACGTCCGTGATACCCACCGTGTTCGTCCTCGAGGTCGTCGCCAGCGCCGCGATGCTGCCGCAGGTGTGGCGACAGGTGCACTGGAAGTCGTTGCGCTGGTTGTTTGCCGGCACCCTGATCGGAATGCCGCTCGGCATGTGGGCGCTCACGCAACTGTCCGGTGACCTGGTGCGCGTACTGCTCGGTGTCGCCATCATCGGATCCGCCGTCGCCATGGCCGCCGTCCCCGACCGGCAGTCGCTGCCGGGCCCCGGGGTCACCGCCGCGACGGGAATGGCGTCCGGACTCCTCAACGGCGGCTTCGCCCTCGGCGGCCCGCCCGCCGTCCTCATGTACTTTTCCGCGTCCACCCACGTGGCCGCCGGACGCGCCTCGCTCGTCGTGTTCTTCCTCGTCATCGACGCCTTCGGCGCGGCAGGCTCGGCCGCAGGCGGCCTCCTCACGCTGCCCGTCCTCGCGCAGATCGCCCTGTTCGCACCGCTCTGCATGTTCGGCGCCGCCGCGGGGAAGTGGATGTTCGACCGCACCACCGCCCACCAGGTCCGCCAGCGCGTCCTGTGGTTGCTCGGCTTCCTCGGCGCCGCCGTCCTCGTGCAGGTGGCGTTGCGGTAGAGGTGGCACACATTGCGGTGGAATTGGCTATCGTTCCCGATGATGTAGGGGTCGGACCGGGGCGCGGTGCCGGGTTGCTCCCGGCGCCCGTCCGCGGCGAGTTCGCCGCGTTGTTGTACGCACGCGTCCCGGGCGAGCCGCGTCGTGTTCGCTCCCTCCGAGGGACGGCATCATCACTGTCCCGTTCAACGATGTCGCCGCAGCCAACGAGGCGCTCCAGCAGCATGCGGGATCAGTCGCCCTCGTCAGTGCGCGGCTTGCCGAACCGAATAGGAACCTTCAAGGACGTTCTACGGGACGTTCCTGCGAATATGCTGCGCCGTTGCGGATATCCTGGGTAAGGGTGTCGAGGTGGTGCAGGTTTATGTCGGACGACCCGTCGGCCACGCAGCGCGAGCCGGACATCGTGGTCGAATTGGCCGCAGCCGGGTTCGACGACGCCGTGGAGATCGGACGCGGGGGGTTCGGGGTCGTCTACCGCTGCCTCCAGGAGGATCTCGACCGCACCGTCGCTGTCAAGGTCCTCACCTCCGATCTCGGCCCCGAGAACCTGGCCCGGTTCGTGCGCGAGCAGCGGGCGATGGGCCGGATGTCTGGGCACCCGAACATCGTCGACCTCCATCAAGTGGGAGTTACCCGGACCGGCCGCCCGTTCCTGGTGATGCCGTATCACTCGCACGGCTCGCTGGATGCGCGGATCCGCCGGTCCGGTCCGATGGGATGGGAGCAGGTGCTGAGACTTGGAGTCAAGATCGCCGGTGCACTCGAGACTGCCCACCGCGGCGGCACCCTGCACCGTGACGTCAAACCGGCGAACATCCTGCTGACCGACTACGACGAGCCGCAGCTCACCGACTTCGGTATCGCGCGGATCGCGGGTGGGTTCGAAACAACGGCGGGGACGATCACCGGTTCGCCGGCATTCACCGCGCCCGAAGTACTGGAAGGCCGACCACCAACCGTCGTCTCGGATGTCTACAGCCTAGGGTCGACACTGTTCTGTGCACTCACCGGCCACGCCGCATTTGAGCGGCACAGCGGCGAGCACCTCGTGGCCCAGTTCCTGAGAATCTCGTCAGCACCGATCCCTGATCTTCGTGATGGCGGTATCCCGGACGACGTCTGTGAGGCCATTGAGCACGCGATGATGCGGCACGTCGAAGACCGGCCGGCCGACGCTGCCGCATTCGGCAACCAACTACGCGCGATCGAAGACTGCCACGGACTCGTCGTCGACGCCATGCAGATTCCGACGCAAAGGCACGAGAAACTGGATGGGGACGTGGACGCACATCGAATGCCCGCACCCCAACAGCAACGCCCAACCGCTGTGCATGCCCAGCGAACACCCCCCGCACCCATAACCAAATTCCGCCCGCCCACAACGGCCCGACATCTCGTGCGTCGCCACCGCCTCCTCGACTTGCTCCGTGGAGGGCGAGACGGCCGGCTTGTTCTGGTCCACGGCCCTGCCGGCTTTGGCAAGAGCAGCCTCGTCGCGCATTGGCGCGACGAACTCTTGACCAATGGAATCGCAGTGGCATGGTTGACAGTCGATGACGATGACAACAACGAGATGTGGTTTCTGTCGCATCTCGTCGAGGCCATTGGGCGAGTGCGTTCCGAGGTCGTCAGCGATCTCGGACAGATCCTCGAGGAGAACGGACAAGCAGTCGAGCGCTTCCTCCTGAGTTCGCTGATCAACCGGCTCCACGAGAGCGGCGAGCCCTTGGTCGTCGTGATCGATGATTGGCATCGAGTGACTGCATCCCGAACAATCTCTGCGTTGGAGTTTCTGCTGGACAACGGTTGCCATCACCTCCGGTTCGTCGTTGCCAGTCGAAGCCGGACCGGCCTGCCGCTGAGCCGAATGCGTGTGCAAGACGAACTGCAGGAGATCGACGCGGCATCGCTCAGTTTTGACTTCGACGAATCGCGAGCATTCTTCGCGGACCGAATCCAGGCACCGCTATCGGACTCCGATATCGAGCATCTCCTGGCATCGACCGACGGATGGGTCGCAGCATTACAACTAGCGGCGCTGACACTGCGAGACCAACCCCAGGGGGCAGGCGCAACACACGCTGGAACCTCCAAGGCGGATCTACTCGAGCAGCTACGTGGCGGAACCGACACGCTAGGCGAATACCTCGCCGAGAACGTCCTCGACGCCCTCGAACCGGAATTGCTCGATTTCCTTCTTGCTACATCAGTTCCTGCACGCGTGTGCGGAGACCTTGCGTCGATGCTTGCGGGAGTCCCTGACGGCCAAGCCAAGCTGGATCAAGTCGTGGTGCGGGATCTGTTTCTCGGCCGGGCGGGCGACGACCGGCGGTGGTACCGGTACCACCATCTCTTCCTGCGCGTCCTCCGGCAGCGACTCGAGCGAGATGATTCGAATCGAATGGCGCAACTGCACCGTTCGGCATCCGACTGGTTTCGGAATCAGCACCTGCTTGGCGAAGCCCTCGATCACATTCTCGCCGCCGGAGACAAGTCTTCGGCAGTTGCGCTCATCGAGGAGGAGAGTCTCTATCTCCTGAGTCGTTCCCAAATGTCCTCGCTCCTCGCCCTGATCGCCAAACTTCCGACCGATCTGGTTGCTGTAAGCCCCCGCCTGCAACTGGTGATCGGGTGGGCGAACGCAGAACTACAGCGGCTCGATGTGGCGCGGGAGTCGCGCGTCCGCGCCGTCACACTCCTGAAAGACATCGACTTGCCAGCTGAGCGCCGAGATCAGATGCTCGTCGAGGCTAGTGTCCTGCAGGCTGGTATCGAGAGTGCACTCGAGCATACGGTCGGCGTCAAGGATCTCGTCGTTGAATGTCTGGAACACGCGCAGGATCAGCACCCGTTTGTCGTCTCGATGGCAGCTCTCATGGACACCATCGTCGACGTTTACGAATTCCGGTTCGATGACGCCTACCACAGACAGACTTGGGCGGCTCGTTATCACAGTCAAGCCGTGGGGCCCTACGCCGTTGCGTACGGATACTGTTATGCCGGACTCGCAAAGGCGGAACAACTCGAAATAGCCTCTGCTGTAAAGCAATACAATCACGCACTCGAACTCGTACAGCAGGCCGGCAACGCCCAATCCCACCATGCCCGCCTGGCTCGCACTCTCCTTGCCGAGATTCGCTATCTGGAAAACAGGATCTCCGATGCCGCGGCATTGTTGAGAGAGACCGCCAGCGCGATGGAATTAGGCGGTTCTTCAGACTTCATGCTCCGGCACTACTGCCTGAATGCGCGGATACTGGCACTCCACGGTGACCTCGAGGGTGCAGCGATTGAACTCGACGCCGGTGTCCGTACTGCCGATTCACTCTCGCTTGTGCGGCTACGAGCCGCCGTCGACACCGAACGGATCCGACTTGGCTTGTCACCCCGACCAGGATTTGTCCCGGTTTCTCGCCGAGGCGAATCAGCGCGGGACGGAGGTACCGAGCAGGCCACCTCTCAACTCGAGGACGAGGCCGCCATAATCTTGCTCCTCCGCAAGGGAGAGCACGCGAGCATCGAACTTGCCTACGACTGGGCCGGTGATTGGGTTCGTGCGCTCACTGGAACTGGGCGCGAACTGGCATTGCTCTGTGCCACCCGACTGCTGGTGTCGTGCCTGTGGGCGATGGGGCGCAAGACGGACGCCACGACAGCGCTGACACCACTTGCCATCGCATGCTCCCAGCACAGACTTGTCCGGTTTCTGCCCGATGGAGGTCCGCACGTGATCGAGGCCTTCTCCGTGCTTTCCGGCGAGAGACCTTCCTTGTTCTCCACGAGTTTCATCGACGAAACCATGTCCGCTCCGGTGCTGGGTTGACGTGTGGGCGTGCGAAGAGACGGGTTTCGGACTGTCGTCGGCCACGCCCGACGGTGCTCGTCGCTCCGAGTCCGGGCACGAGTGCATGCCAGGACCCACCTGTTCATCTCGGACCGACATCTGCTCGTCGGACTATTCGCCTGGAACCTGGCCGTCCCGTCAGTGATGAGGATGTCCGCCTCGGCGTGAGAGGTCTTGCCTGCTGCGATGCCTGGTCATGTTGCCGACAGCACGCTGGTCACAGCTGCGTGTAATGACCGGCGGTAGGTAGGGCGCTGAAAGGCCCTACCTACCGCTGCGACAATGCCTGCCCCTCGCTCTTCTAGTTCGGCGGTGCTGCGAGAACCGGAGCTGCCGTCCGTGCGGATCGGTGTTGGGGCCGCTGTCGGTTTCTTATCGCGGTGTTTTCACGCGCTTCAGGCGTTCACGGTTTCGTTCGTGCGAGTTGCGGCGTTCCTACCATGAGGTCCCCGGCTGTGTGCGGTCGGGATGACGGTGGTTCCGACGGCACGGACGACGACGACCGGTTCGTCGAGTACATCGGCACCCGAGGGACTCTCGTCGTAGCGCGCAGCGATGACCTTGCGCGCCTCCAGCCGGACGGTGCGGCTAGTGTTGCCGATCCGGGTGACGGTTCCGGTGACCTCGAGGAAGTCCCCGGCGTAGACCGGTGCCAGAAACTCGACCTTGTCGTAGCCGACGAACAGTCCTTCGTCGCCGTCGGTGATGATGGCGACTTCGGTGACGATGTCGCCGAACAGCTTCAGGACGCGTGCACCCTCGACGAGGTTCCCCCCGTAGTGGGCCTCCTCCTGGCCGATGCGCACACGCAGCGTGCTCACGATGGGGTCGTTTTGGTTGGTCATTGCTGAGTCCTTTCGTGGGGGTGTGGTTGGTAGGGGTGTGATCAGGATTCGAGGGTCAGCGCTGCATCGACGGCTATGGCACGAGTCTTGTTGACGATGAGGGGATTGACATCGATGGCGGTGATCTCGGGAGACGAGGCGCCGAGCGTGCTAACCGCGCACAGGGCGCGGATCACACCGTCCCGGTCGAGGGCGCCGCCGCGCGCGGCGGCGATCATGCGGCCTACGCGGCTGCGGTCGAGAAAGCGGCCGGCTGTCGTCTCGTCGAGTTTCCCGACGTGGATGTCGACGATGTCGAGGAATTCCGTCCACACTCCGCCTAGGCCGAGCACGCAGGTAGGTCCGAATGCGCCGTCACGGTGGTACCCGACCAAGACTTCGAGGCCTCCGTGGACCATTTCGGCGACGAGCAGTTCGAGTGGCACCTGCTCTGTGTCGGCCCATGCGAGCATGCGGTCCGCCTCGCGGCGGACTTCGTCTTCGGTGGGCAGTCCCACTGCGACGAGTCCCGCTTCCGTCTTGTGTAGCAGTCCTTCGGCGACTCCCTTGACGACGACGGGTCCACCCAGCTCGCTGAAGGCCTCTACGGCAGCTGCCGTAGAGCTCACGCGCCGGGTGCGCGGCACGCTCAGGCCGAGGCCGGCCAGGGTGGACAGCACCTCGTCTTCGGTGCGGGGCAGTGTCACAGCCGGCGATTGACCGTCCGGTCGGTCGGTAGGATCCGGCGAACCGGGACATGCTGCGCCCAGGGCGCTCTCGTGCTGACGGCCGAGTGCAGCCAGGGCGCTCAGACCTGAGCGGGCGCCACGGAGCAGCGGAATTTCGGCCTGTGCGCAGAATGCCGCGAGTTCTTCCGGCGGATCCTGGCTGGCGGGGCTCAGCATGACCGGAACGGTCGTCGTGCCTTCGACGGCGTCGTGTAACGACTGGGCGAGGAAGAGGCCGAGCTCCTTCTCGTAGGTTCCTGCACTCTGCTGCTGGTCCATTCCGACGATCAGGATGTCCCCGGACTCCGCTGCGGCGCTCTGCAAGACTTCGGGATAGATGACGTCAGGGCTGTCGGTGCCCCATGGGTCGATCGGGTTGCGTGGGGTAAACAGCGGCCAGCGCTCGGTGAGTCGTGTGCGCGCTTCCTCGCTCAGCCTCGGGATCTCGAGCCCCACGTCCTCGGCGATGTCGGCAAGCATATTGCCCTCGCCGCCGGAGTTGGTGACCATGAAGATCTTTCGTCCCGTCACTCGCTGCCTGGTGCCGAGGATTTCGCCGAGGCTGAGGAGCTCGTCGAGGTCAGATGCGAGCACTGCGCCCGCCTGGGTGAGCGCGGCCGCGGCCGTGCGTGCCGATCCCGCCAGACGACCGGAATGCGCCTGCACACCCTCCTGCGCGGTCTCGGAGTGTCCGACGAGGCACACAGCCAGCGTTTTGCCCGCCTCGGCCAGTTCCCGGCACGCGGCCAGCGTGTCGGGGCCGTCTCCGATTGCTTCGACGAAAGCCAGGACCGAGGTTGTTTCGGGGTCGTCGACGAAGAACCTCAGGTGGTCGGCCAGTGTGAGCACGGCCTCGCTGCCTGAGGAGATGGCGGTCGACAGGGGGACGCGTGGGCCGGCATTGACGAATGCTTCGACGATGGCGCCGCTGTGCGCGACCAGGCCCACCGTCCCACGGCGCAGGTGCGGACCGACCGTGCCGATGTAGGGGGCTGCGCCGGTCACCAGGTCGAGCACACCCATGCAGTTGGGCCCGACCACGGAAATATTGCGCTCGGACCGTAACCGCTGTAAGTCGCGCACAAGGTCTTTCGCGAGTGCACCCGAGTCGGTGGTGCCCGCACCGGGGACGACAAAGGTGGACACACCGACGGCGAGGCCTTCCTCGATCACGCTGAGTACACGGCCGGTGCGAACCTGAACCAACGCCAGATCGACTGGCTGGTCGAGATCGGCGAGGCTGGGTACCGCGGGAACACCCACTACGTCTCGGTGCTTGGGTGTCACGGCGACGAGCCGGCCTTCATAGCCGAGTCTGCGGCAGTTTTCGAAGGCAATACTGCCGATGAACTTCGACGGCGACGCACCCACGACAGCAAGTGAGCGGGGTCGATAATGCACGGGAAGCGACATGCATAAAGCGTGAGGGTGTGACCCCACAGACAGGGGAAACAATCTGTCTGGACTCTCGGCAAGTGCCGTACAGTCTGCCATGGGGTGGTCGGAGTCTGGCAACGTACGTTTGGCCCATGTCTGACCTTCCTTCTTCTGTCCGGGCGCTCGTCGCCGATGCTTCTGGATCCGAGAGCCGTCTCGAGATCCGTTCCTTGCCCACCGCAGACCTCGGTGAGGGCGACGTGGTGATCGCCGTCTCCTGGTCGAGCGTGAACTTCAAAGACGGCCTCGCCTCCCGTAAGGACGGCAAGGTCGCACGTATCGATCCGATCGTGCCGGGAATCGACCTGGCCGGCACCATCGTCGAGCCCGGCAGTTCCGACCTGGCGGTGGGAGAGTCCGTGCTAGTGCACGGTTACGACACCGGCGTCGCGCACCACGGCGGCTACTCCGAGTACGCCCGGGTGCCTGCGGGGTGGGTCGTCCCCCTGCCCGCTGGGTTGACTGGCCGTCAGGCGATGACTCTGGGAACGGCGGGCTTTACCGCCGCCTTGAGTGTCATTGCCCTTGAGGAGCACGGGTTGACCCCGGACGCTGGACCCGTTCTCGTCACCGGCGCCACCGGAGGGGTCGGCAGCGTCGCGGTGTCCATTCTTGCCGCCCGGGGCTACAAGGTTACGGCTGTGACAGGCAAGGAGGACGCTGCCGAGTGGCTGCACTCGCTCGGCGCGGCCGACGTCGTGGATCGCGCATCCATCGGTGACGCGTCCCGGCCGCTTCGCCGGGAGACCTGGGCAGGAGCGGTCGATTGCGTCGGCGGCGAGACGCTCGCGGCGGTCCTCGCGTCCCTGAGTTACGGGGCGGCCGTGGCAGCGTCGGGTAACACCGGTGGCGTGCCCGTGCCCACCACGGTCTTCCCATTCATCCTGCGTTCTGTTTCGCTTCTAGGCATCGATTCGGTCCAGTGTCCGATCGAGCGCCGCCGGGAGGTCTGGGCACGGTTGGCAGATGATCTGCGGCCCCCTCTGCTCGATGACCTGGCCACCGATGTGGTCGAACTGTCCGGTGTCCCCGAGGCACTTGAGCGTATTCTCAGCGGCGGCAACCGCGGGCGCACTCTGGTCCGACTTCGCTGAGTAGTCGACCTGTCGATGCTAAGGCCCACGGTCGAGACAGTCCGGGCCCGGGGAGGTGAGATTGTCGCGGGAGCACGCAGCTGAAACGGGCCGCCACTCTTTCGTGCCGTTGGTCTCGCGGGCGGGATCTGGGACTGCGGACCACGACGGAGTTCAAGGCAGTCGCCCCCGACAGACCGTACGCTTCAGGTGCCTGACCTGATAGGTGACCGGGCGCAGTCACCGGTACCGGACGTTCACCCGCAAATCCGTACGGATCGCGAAATCCTCCTGGGAATCCGCCCCGGCGCTCCCGCCACGTCCCATGCCATGGTCGGTCTGGGTTCTAGCCCTCATCGGCTTGGAGCACCTCGTCGGCGAGGACTGCTACATGCAGAGAAACAAGGATGTCCGGATGGTCGAGATCGACGTCCAGCACCTGCGCGATGCGGGAGAGCCGGTCATAGAAGGCCGATCGGGACATGTGCAGTTCCGCCGCTGCATCGGACTTGCTGCCTGGGTTGCGGACGAGGACACGCAGGGTGTTCAGCAGATCGGTTCGGCGGGCAGCGTCGTGCTCTTTGAGCGGGCCCAACTCCCGGTCGGCGAACAATCGCAGCCGGTCGTCATCGGACAACATGCTCAAAAGCCCGCGAAGATGCACGTCCTCGAGCCGATAGACAAGCCGTTCAGGAGTTTCCAGCCGAAGCGACTCCACGACATGCAGAGCCTCACGGAGCGTCCGGTCGATCTCACCGACCCGCTCAACCGCGCGGCCCGCGGCGATCACAACACGGATTCGTCGGTGCACCCGCTCGGCGAGGTCTGCGGTCACCTGCTCGGTATCAGCCGAGGATTCGAAAGAAAGCAGGGCCCGCACCATGTCATCGATCTCGCAGACAAGGGCGGGCACCTGCATCTCGTGCGCGGAATGCACCAGTGCGGCAACGACGGAGTCCATCTTCTCGGCCCGGCGTGAGGGCTCATCCGACGTACGGGGAAGACGCAGCGCCAGGCCGACCAATTGCCGGGCGGCCAGCGGCACTCCGGCAAGCGCACACCGCTGGCGCACATCGGATGCACTGGGGTCGCTGAGGAGTTGGACGATCAATTCGTGGTGGTTACGCCGGACCAGGCTATCGCGCTGGCGATCGTGCAGCCGATAGATGGCCAACGCTGATGCCGCCCGCTCCGCCGTTGCCACCAGACGCTGGCTGGGCGCTTGTGTGGACTCGATGATCAGCCGCCCCCAACCACGATCAGGCTTGCCGACACGTGTCACCAACCAGCCGTTCGCTTCGTCCCACGTGGTGCGCCCGTCGAGCACGATTGCGCGCGAGCGAGCCCGCCAATCCGCCAGGAACGTCAATGCGTCGCTCGGACCCGGTCGATAGTCCATGATGCCGTGCTGCCCGTCCTCGAGGGCGACCGCAGCTCCCGCGAGGCGCTGAACTGACTCCAGAATCTCGACCGGGTCCGCCTCGGCGATGCTCAGTTCGGTGAATACCTCATGGACACGTTGGGCCTCACGCAATTCCTCGAGCTGCCGGTTGACGATCTGCTCGCCGACGTCCTGCGCCACAGCGGCAAACCGAACCTCACGCGACAGCGCGATCAGAGGCAGAGACAGTTGCTCGCACTGGGTAACCAGCGCTCCCGGCACCACCTTCCACCGTCGTCCCAACTCGATTGCGAGCCCGGCGACTTCACTGCGATAAAGACTCTCCGCGAAGGCGGTGAGGTCCTCCGGGCGCTCAGGTAGGGCGATGCCCGTCGTGAGCACGAGGTCGCCACCACGGAGCAATGGACCGATGTCCGCCAGTTCGGTGGTGTGCACCCAGTGCACCCCACGATCGAGACCTGCTCCGCCCGCGAGCACGACCGGCCCGGCGCTTCGCAACACCGGGACGGCCAGTGCTTCCCTGACAGTCATGCCGACCACGTTCGCTCCTCGGACAATCTGGGCTGCTTCGACCGTGGGCCTTAGCATCGACCCGGGGTGATGCTCTTCGACGCCGGCTACTGCTCCCGCGACAATCTCACCTCCCCGGGCCCGGACCGGTTGATCGCCACCGGCAAACCCGCGACCTCGAAACCGCCGCGGCCGAGACCCCGGCCACCGGATCCCCACCACCACACACCCACCCAGTCACCCCACCGCCCCGCGATACCGCAACAGCCCCTCAGCCCAAGAGTAGTCAGGCTGTGTTCCTCTCCTCCGTCAGCGAATGGGCTCATATCGTCGCCTGCCCGCCGCGCAGGTACACCGTGGTGGTGTGGGTGAAGAACTCCCGGGCCGAGCGGCCCTGTTCCTTCGGTCCGTATCCGCTCTTCTTCGCGCCGCCGAATGGGACGTGCGGGTCCGCGCCGGCGGATTCGGAGTTGATGTGCAGGATGCCGACATCGATGTCGTCGATGGCGTCCAGTGTGCGGGTGAGGTCCTGAGTGAAGATGGCGGCGGAGAGCCCGAATTCGCTGTCGTTCGCCAGGCCGAAGGCGTCCTCGACGGTGCGTGCTCGCCGGACCGCCAGGACGGGGCCGAACAGTTCCTCACGCCAGACATCGGGGGCCTGCGAGGGCAGTTCGAGGATCGTCGGCGGGACGAAATACCCTGTCGCCAAGTTGCCCTCGGAGTAGTCGTGGCCGCCGGCGACGCGTCGCGCCCCCTGCTCGACGGCGCGCTCGATGCCGACCCGGATCGAGGTGCGGGCGGCCGCGTCGACCACCGGTCCCATCTCGGTGCCGTCCTGAACGGGGTTTCCGACGTTCAGCGCGTCGGCGCGTTTGCCGAGTTCGGCGAGGAAGTCCTCGGCGATGTCGTCGGTGACGATCAGCCGGGAGGTCGCGGTGCACTTCTGCCCGGTCGAGCGGAACGCACCGAACATCACCTGCTCGGCCGCCAGCTCGAGGTCGGCATCGCCGAGGACGACGGCGGCGTTCTTGCCGCCCATCTCCGCCTGCACCGGCACACCGCGGGCGGCGCCGGCCGCGGCGATCCTGCGGCCGACCTCGGTGGAGCCGGTGAACGTGATCGCGTCGATGCCGGGATGTTCGACGAGACCGTTGCCGACGGTCCGGTCACCGATGATCAGGTTCAGCACACCGTCGGGCAGGCCCGCGTCGGTGAGGGCTTGGGCCAGGCGCATCGCCAGCAAGGGCACGGTGCTGGCCGGTTTCCAGACCACGGTGTTGCCGTAGGTCAGGGCCGGGGCGATCTTCCAGGTCGGGATGGCGATCGGGAAGTTGAAGGGGGTGATGACACCGACCACGCCGATGGGTTTGCGGGTGACCAGGATGCGTTCACCGCGTCGCGGCGAGGAGAAGACCTCGCCGGCGTCGCGGTCGGCGTCGTTGCCGTAGTAGCGCAGGATCTGGGCTGCGCGCAGGACTTCGCCGATGCCTTCGGGTGTGGTTTTGCCTTCTTCGCGGGCGAGGTCGGTGCCCCAGGCCTGGGCTGCGTTCTCCACGATGGCTGCGGCCCGGGTGAGGATCGTGCCCCGCTCGTGCGCGGGGGTGCGCGCCCACTCCCGCGTGACCCGTTGCGCTGCCGCGACGGCGCCGTCGAGCGCCGTAGTGTCGGCCAGTCGTCCCTGGGCGACGACGACGTTCGGCTCGGCCGGGCTGGTGCTGGCGAGGGTGTCGCCGGCACCGTCGTGCCATTGTCCGTCGACGAGATGGCGCAGTTGCGCGGGTGTGGTCATGTCGAATTCACCTCTGTACATAGGAGCGGTATGCGGAATCGGAGCGCGGTGCTCGCTCACCACGCCCGCCGTTCTGGGCGGAGGTCGGTAGTTGGCCACAACGGACGTGTCATTGGCGCGTGCCGTCCGCTTTGCGCCGTACTCGAGGCGGACGGCACGCTGGTTCCGGCCGGTCGACGGGTGGTGAATTGTCGGTTCAGGCACGTTCGACTGCCGGAGTTTCGGGTCGCCGGGCTGTTGTTGTGGTGGACTGCTGGGCCGCTGTCGGCGAACAGCGAGCTGATCATCGACAATGGCGGCTCGAGCCAGTCGGTGCTATACCTGCGCCGACAGAGAAATGAGAGCGGCGAGTGCGGAGACGGTGATGCCTGCCACCCCCGTGACAACACCCAATAGGATCCGCAACGATGCGGCCTCGTCGTCCCTGATGGCCGACCATGACATGGCTGCCGCTCCGCACAGGGCCGCACCCAGCCCTAGGGCGATTGCGACTCCGAGAGACCAAAACGTGGCAAGAGACAGCGTCCCCATCGTCATCGACACATAGGGCAAACGTGAGGCGTGCAGTGTGGTGTGTCGAATCTCGCAGCACCGACGCTGGACCGTACCCGTGCCGTTGGGGACTACGGTGTTCATGATCCTCCTTTCCATGGTCGTCTGGGCGCGACTGGCGTCACCGAAAGGCAGCTTGTCCGTTGAGTGCCTTGCCGATACGAGAATGCCCCCAATGCCGCGACACCGCCTGGCCAATACACGGTCGCCCGCCAGCGGTTCATTCGCAGTCGCCTTCCCGAGCCTTACCTGAGGCACTCCAACAGCTGCCTCCCTCCCGGCGCTCACCACGACCATCTTCAGCTAATGCAGCTCGGGGTGGTTTGAAGCCTCATACCGCAAGGCGACTCCAAGGGGCCACATCACAGTCCCGCTCCCAGCACGATCATCTACGCAATCAAGCCTCACCTTCCGCGCCAGTGGCGGACGTGAAAGACAAGCTCAGACAACCTGAGTAGCTGCACGGTTCACCTAGCGTGATCTGATTGCCCGACTGGGCGCCTGGCATGCCAGTACTACGTGATCTGCGACAGGATGAATCCGGTGTCATATCCCAGGGTCTCGTGGCGCATCTTGGAGTTGTCCTCGTTGAGCTCCATGACGCAGATCGCGGGGTAGCTCACCCGTCGTCCGGTTGGTGCCACTCCGAGAAGCTCGCCCGTGTGGTCACCAGAGATGGTGAGCACCATCGTCGTTGCGTTCTCGGCGTCAAAGATCTTGTCGACGTCGATAACCATGTTGGACAACGGCCCGAAGTATTCCCGGCAGTAGGCGCGCATTTCTTCGTGGCCTTTGACGGTTTTGCTGGTCGACAGGTCGACCATCTGGACGTCCTCTGCGAACAGTTCGACAATCTGACCGACTAGGTCGTCGAGTCCGGTTTCGGTGGTGACGTCAGCGCTGTTGATCAACTCGATCTCACGGAGCAGGGGTCCGCTTGGTCTGTTCATCGTTGTCATCGCCTCTTCCATCTCTCCTGGATCGTTCAGCGTCCGGACCAATAGGGCGCCAGCGCGGGCACCGGCTCGGCGGGGGTTCGGCTCGGGTGGTCCTCTGCCTTGAACTTGTCGGGCACCAACCCGAGGAGTTCGGCCTTGATCAGCAGCGCCATCAGCGGGGAGTGCCAGCGTGCCATCGGAATGCTTCCCTCGAGGATCCAGAAGCCTTCCTGTGCCGTGGGCTTCAGGATGTTCCGCAACTCGCCGTCGGTTCCGATGCCCCAGACAGGTCCGATCTTGTTCGCGAGGTCGGCGCCGAAGTATTTCTCGATCCCGGCACTGATCTCCTTGAAGGCCGTCGCGAGGATGATCACGTCGTAGGATTCGCGAGTGCCGTCGGCGCGGACGATACCGTCGGCATCGAACTTCTCGAAGTCGTCGATGTTCATCACCGAAATGTCGCCCGCGACGATTGCGTTGGATGCACCGACGTTCAGGTAGTAACCGCGCTTCTGCCGGCTCAGGTAGCTGTAGTAGAACCCGGTCTCGTCCTCACCGGACCAGACGCGCATGCCGGCCGCGGCCAGGCCCTCGTGCAGTTCCTTGTCCTGATCGTTGGCGAACTGCTGGTATTCCTGGAACCCCGATCGCAGCTGGTGGAACACCATTCCGGAAAGGAAACGGATGTCGACCAGGCCGGTCGGGACGCTGCGGTCGTTGTAGTCGCCGTACAACACGTTGGCGGTCGGCAGGTCGACGACGATGATGGGGCTGCGTTGCAGCATCGTCGCGTTTCCGCCGTTGTGCACGATGTCGTGCGCAAAGTCGTGGGCCGAGGTTCCGGTCCCAACTATGAACACCTTCTTTCCGGCAAAGGCCGATCCGTCCTGGTACTGGCCGGAATGGAGGATCTCGCCCGTGAAGTCGTTCAGACCGGGAAGGTCGGGCACGTTCGGGATGTCGGCGCCACCGGTCGCCATCAGTACGTGCTTGGGGCGCATGGTCCGGGTGGTTCCGTCTTCGCGTCGAAGATCAACGGTCCACTCGTGCGCGGCATCGTCGTAGGAACCACCGAGGAACTCGGTGCCCGCCCAGAAGTTCAGATCGAACGTGGAGACGTAGGTTTCGAACCAATTCGCGAACTTGTCCTTCGGGATGTATTCCTCCATCGACTCCGGGAACGGCATCATGCTGAAGTGCAGGATGTTGTTCGGTTGGTGAAGGTACAGCTGCTCGTAGCGGGTCCGCCAACCGTCGCCCACGCGCGGCAGCTTGTCGATGATCAGGGCGTCGACGCCGAGACGGGCCAGGTGAGCACCGGTCATCACGCCGAACTGACCGCCGCCGACGATCAGGACCTCGGGGTCGCGATCGGCAAAGGCGTGCCGATCAGCTTCGAGCTCACGCCAGCGGCTGTGCGGGTGCTTGTTCTCCCAGCGTCCGGTCGGCGGCCACTGGGACGGAGCATCGTCGAGGGACGTCAGGCGCGTCAGCAGGGTGCGCGCCTGGAGTGTGTTGCCCTCGCTGGGGTTCTCAGCGAGGTAGACGATGCCGTCGCCGGCTCCGGCCTCGACTTCGAACTCGAAGAAGACCTCGGTGACGGCGGGTGCACCGTCGATCGCCTCGGAGGTGGCGGGCGCGGGCCAGGACGCGCTGATCTTGAAGTTGCGAGCTGCGATGTCCTCGCTTGTACCGAGGAGGAGCTCTACGACCGACGAACGGTCGTGTGCCTGTCGCAGGTTCCACGTAAATGCAAGCAGGTCTCGCCAGCCCGCGTCCGGTAGGAACAGCCTTCCAAGGGCTTCGGCGGATTTGCTCTCGAGCGCGTTCTCGAGTGCATGGAGCCAGGCCTGCGCCTGATCTGCTGCAGATTCCTCCACACGCGGGAGATTTGATGGGGCGGTCATTTTTCACCTCTCGACGGCTAGGGCAGACAGGGGCCGGCGCCGCGTTGTAATTTCCTTGCCTGGAAGCACTCCGGCGGCTCGAGGATCTCGATGAACCTGCCGCGTTAGGCTAGTCAGGCATCTGTCTGGGACTCGAACTTAGGCGTGTCGCAGATCATTAGCTTGACGCCCGACGACACTTGACTGCGCGAATCTCGCCACGATCGCTGCCTCGCTAGCGACACTGGACACGTCCCGGATTACTACCAGTGCTCATGGTTGAAGCGTCTTGACGGCTTGCGCTGGCTGGTAAGCATGCGGGCGGCGCATCGTCGGGTCCGAACCAACGACGCGCAGCGTGGTGGGGTTCCAGTCATTGATGACGTGCGGATCTTGGCGGTCCGATCTGGACGTAACCGATGGTGTGGCGGTCGAGGGTGCCACCACCTCGACCCTGCTGTAGGGACGATCGCGTCTCCTTGCGGCCGGCACCTCTAGGTGTCATGTTCATAAGCGACGACGTGACTCGCGAGTGTGACAGAGGGCACTACCTGGCACTGAGGGTGTTGAACCCTGTCGCTGACAGACAAGTCCTCGGCTTGCCCGAGTTCTAGCGTTCGAGTATCCCGTCGAACCTGAAGGAGCAGCACACATGAACTCGGTGGAACTTGAGGGGGCTGCGACAAAGCGGCAAAACCCTCAACAGGACAACGCCAACCAGAAACTGGTCGGCCATATGGGCGTCCTCCAGCTGGCGTTCACTGTTATCGCCTATAACGCCCCGATCGTGGTCTTCGTCGGCTACCTGCCCGCCGTCATCCTGCTCGGCAATGGCGTTGGGACTCCCGCTGCACTTCTTGCGTGCGGCGTCGTCGTCTGCCTGCTGGTCTCGGGGATTCTGCTCCTTGCCCGGCGAATCGACAGCCCTGGTGGCTTTTACTCGTTCGTCGCTGCAGGTCTGGGCAAAGAGATGGGTCTAGGAGCCGGCTTTGCTGCACTGACGTGTTACTACGCCGCCATGCTCGGCGGGTACGCCCTCGGTGGCATAGCGATGAACTCGCTCGTGCACGACGTATTCAATGGGCCAAACATCCATTGGTGGGTCTTCACCATCGTCATCTTGGGGTTCGCGAGCGTGATCGGGTACTTCAACATCGACGTTTCGGCGAAGGTCCTCACGTGTTTCCTCGCACTCGAAGTCGGCCTGATTGCTTGGTATGACATTGCAGTCATCGCTCACCAGGGCCTGGCCGCGTTCAAACTGAACTCATTCGACCCCAGCAACGTCTGGTCCGGTTCGATCGGTATTGCCGTGCTCTTCGGCGTCGGGTGCTACGGCGGATTTGAGGCGACCGTCGTCTTCCGCAACGAGGTTCGAGACCCCGTCAAGACTGTCCGTCGCGCCACGTACCTCGTCATCGCCTGTGTGGGTTTCCTGTACGCCTTCACCAGTTGGATGTTCATCAACTCCTACGGCGGGAACGCCATTTTGGCCGCAGTGGGTGCTGACCCGACTGGAGCAGCAACCTCGAGCGTGGAGAAGTACGCGGGCCATGTGGCCTTCGACATCGTGACGCTGCTGACTGTCACTGGGTCATTCGCGCTCATTGTGGCGGCGCACAACATCTCAGCTCGCTACCTGTTCAACCTGAGCGCGGACGGCGTCCTGCCCCGGGTGCTCAGCGAGGTCCACCACAAGCACCGCTCGCCCGCCCGAGCATCCGTCGGGATCAGCCTGCTGAGCGCCACCGGCATCCTGGTGCTAATCCTCTCCAACTCGAACCCGAGCTACCTATACGCCAAGCTGGCCGGCACCTACGCCTACACCGCCATCATCCTGCTTCTGCTTGTCGCGATCGCAATAGTCGCCTACGTGGTCCGCACTTACGGAACCGTGGACGACGGCAGCACCGGCACGGCCCAAGCGATCGGCAGCACAATTGCCGCCGTGGTCATGGTTTGGGCGCTGTGGATCGGATCGAAGCACTTCGACCTCTTGACAGGTGCCACGGGCACGGCCGCGGTGATCATGTTCATCGTCATCTGGGGCATGCTCGCCGCCGGCATCGTGACTGCTGTG
The DNA here is from genome assembly GCF_042673295.1 of Rhodococcus sp. NPDC057014. Lineage (NCBI taxonomy): Bacteria > Bacillati > Actinomycetota > Actinomycetes > Mycobacteriales > Nocardiaceae > Rhodococcus > Rhodococcus sp. NPDC057014. The sequence continues at coordinate 6,358 of NZ_JBHUSF010000114.1, read as the reverse complement.
GTCCTTCGTAAGTCCCGTCCGGAAACGTACGAACGCATCGGTCGACAAGAGGGGTAGCTCAGATGACCGTTCGCCGTGTCGGGGCGATGACCTGCGCCGACACTGCGAACGGTCACCGCTTTCTAATTGGCAACGAGCGTGAACATACATGGCGTCACGCGACAACCGCCCCGCCGAAACGACAGATAGTTTCGAAGTTGACAGAGATCAGCCGAAGCTTCGCCCCGCGACTCGGCACTCCAAACGACGAGGAGCAGCATGAGCAAGTACGCGGTCGTCGACCCGGCAACCGGCGAGACCATTCGTAAGTACGACACTGCCAGCGACCAACAAATCGCCAAGGCGGTCGAGGTCGCCGACCAGGCACACAGCCAGTGGTCGCGCTCGACCACCGTGGCGCAACGAGCGGAGCTGCTGCGGAATGTGGCTCGGCTCCACCGCGAGCGTCGCGAGGAGCTCGCCACCTGGGTCCAGCGCGAGATGGGTAAGACCGTCGAAGAAGCTCTCGGTGAGATCGACTTCTCCGCCGCGATCTACGAGTACTACGCCGACAACGCGGAGAAGTTCCTCGCGGACGAGCCCATCGAACTGCTCGCCGGCTCCGGAAACGCGCTCATCCGGCGCTCGTCAGTCGGCGTCGTCCTGGGCATCATGCCGTGGAACTACCCGTACTACCAGGTCGCCCGCTTCGTCGGCCCGAACCTCGCTGTCGGCAACACCGTCTTGCTCAAACACGCCGCGCAATGCCCGTGGACCGCCGAGGCGCTCCAGCAGATCTTCGTCGACGTCGGGTTCCCCGAGGGCGCCTATACGAACCTGTTCGCCACCAGTGACCAGCTGGCCGGCGTCATCGCGCACCCCCACGTGCAGGGCGTCTCCCTGACAGGATCCGAGGCCGCCGGAGCTGCAGTCGCCGAGGTGGCCGGCCGCAACCTCACGAAGGTCGTCCTCGAACTCGGCGGGTCCGACCCCTTCCTAGTGCTCGACTCGACGAACCTGTTGGCGACCGTCGACGCCGCGTACTCGGCACGGTTCAGCAACGCGGGTCAAGCCTGCAACGCCGCGAAGCGGTTCATCGTGCTCGAGGACGTCTACGACGAATTCCTCGCCGGTCTCATCGGCAGGATCGAAGCTGACGGTGCCGGCGTCGCGCCGCTCTCCTCGCTTGGTGCGGCCGACTACCTAGGTGCCCAAGTCGACCGGGCGGTTTCAGACGGCGCCACAGTCGCGCGCACCGGGCCACGCAATGGCGCCCACTTCCCTTGCACTGTGCTCACCGATCTCAACCCTGCGGCGGCAAGCAGCCAGGAAGAATTCTTCGGTCCAGTTGCACTTGTCTTCTCGGTGCCGGACGAGGCTTCAGCCATCGAACTCGCGAACGGATCCCCGTTTGGTCTGGGCTCCTACATCTTCGGTTCAGACCCGGCACAGGTGGACCGCGTCGCGGACCAGATCGAGGCCGGCATGGTTTTCGTCAACCTCGTCGGCGCGGACGGTGCGGAGCTGCCCTTCGGTGGCATCAAGCAGTCCGGTTTCGGACGTGAACTCGGCCGCTTCGGGATGGACGAGTTCGTTAACAAGAAGCTCATCCGGACGCGTTGAGAACTAGCGGAAAGTAGCACCGAGCCAAATGAAAAACGGGCAGATTTCGTTCTGGCAATCGAGACCGGGTGTCATGCCAACGGTGTCGCCGGAGCTTGACAGCAACCTCGAGGTCGACGTCGCGATAGTCGGCGGCGGGCTGACTGGCTTGTGGACTGCGTGGGCGCTGAAAAGCAGGGAGCCGGACCTGGAGGTGGCCGTCCTCGAGGCGGAAGAAGTCGGCTTCGGCGCATCCGGGCGAAACGGCGGCTGGCTGTCTGGAAAACCGGTCGGCCTGCGGCATGTGCTAGCGAAGTTGCCGACCGGACGGTCTGGTGTGCTGGCCGCGGACCAGGTGCTGGAGCGATCAATCCACGAGATAGTGGAGATCCTGGGCGCCGACCAGATCGGGGCAGCCGGCGGGGGCTGGATGCAGGTCGCTACGACAGCCAGCCAGATGGGCCGCATCGAGGATTACCTGAAGAAAAGCCGCTCCTGGGGCGTCAGTCCAGAGGACCTTCGCCTCATGTCAGCCGCTGAGGTCACCGACCGCGTCGCAATCTCCGGCGCGCTCGGCGCCCTCTACTCCCCGGACTGCTACCGCGTCGATCCCGTGTTGATGATCAACGCCCTAGCCAAGCTGGTGACCGACAGTGGAGTCACCATCTTCGAGCATTCCCGGGTGGGCGAAATCCGCCGAGGACATGTCCGCGTCGGCAACCACACGGTTCGCGCACAGCACCAGATCGTTGTAGCAACGGAGGCGTACTCATTCTGGGAACCCGGTCAGCGGCGACGTCTGCTCCCGCTCAACAGTTCGATGATCGTCACCGATCCACTCGATGACGATCAATGGGCGCACATCGGGTGGCGCGGGGCCGAGTGCGTAAGCGGTACGGCCCACACCTACTTCTATGCGCAGCGAACTGTAGACGGCCGCATCGCCATCGGCGGCCGGGGAAAGCCGTACCGCTTCGCTTCCCAGGTCGACGACCGCGGCCGCGTGGACGAACTTCGCGACGTCCATGCGCTAGAAGACGTACTCAACGGCCTGTTCCCTGGTCTGTCGGCCAAGGCCGCTCACGCCTGGTGCGGAGTTCTGGGCGTCAGCCGGGACTGGTCGCCGTTCATCGATCAGGATCTGTCCACTGGCGTCACCCACGTCGGGGGATACGCAGGCCAAGGCCTCACCGCCGCCTACGTCGCAGGACAAGCAACCGCGGACCTCATCCTGCACAGGAACACCGAGCTGACCGCACTCCCATGGGTCCGGTCCATGCCCCGACGCTGGGAACCGGAACCCCTGCGATGGATAGGCGCCACCGCACTGTACCGGGCGTACCGGCTTGCCGACCGACTCGAAGACAAGTCCGGCTCACCCCGCACCTCGTGGGTCGCACAAGTCGCGGACCGAGTCGCTGGACGATAACGCCTCAGCGTCAATTTGTGTCACCCCTTGCCGTGTCGGGTGTCACTCACAGGCAAACCGCGATGGCGATCTTCGCCTAGCGTTCCCTATATTCCCGGGATTCGGGAATATAGGGAAGCCGAAGACCTCCGTCAGAAGACCAGATTCGGTCTTCCGAGTCATCGCAGAACCCACTGCAAGAACGATAGTGCGGAAGCCCAGCCGGGGCATACGACGAACAGAAACGAGGAACTCCTGATGACCGAAATATTCGACACGATTGTCATTGGAGCTGGTTGGAGCGGCCTTGCGGCTGCGCGTGACCTCAACGATCAGCGACGTTCCGTCGTTGTCCTGGAGGCGAGCGACCACGTCGGCGGGCGCACGATCGGCAAGCCGTTCCCGGGTCTGGACAAGGTGGTGCACGCAGACCTGGGCGGCGCCTGGATCAACCGAGAAATTCAGCCACTGATGCGCGCTGAGGTCGCCCGGTATGGCGCTGCGCTCAAGGAGGACCTGCCGGTTGAAACTCCCGTGTTCCGCATCGGTGGACGGAACCGTCTGTTGCCGGTGCCGCAGGAACAGCTCGGCGACCTCGAGCGCGCCATGACTCATGTGACCAATGCTTCTCGCCGGATCATCCCGTCGCGGCCAATGACCTCCCAGGCGCTCAGCGACCTCGACGTCTCGATTGACGACTTCTTCGCCCCCCTGAACCTCCCGGGGGAAACTCTGGAGTTTATTCAGTCGATGCTGTCCATGTACACCGGCGCTGCGCCCGGCAAGGGGTCCATGGTCGGATTTATCGGCCAGGCGGCCGCGTTCGGGCATAGCGCGTTCGGCTTCTTCGGGGCTCTGACCGAACGCTTCGTCCGCGGTCCCGAAGCTCTCCTTCGGGACATGGTCGTGCGCGACCGGTTGGAGGTGCGATTCGGGAACAAGGTGACCCGGATTGAGCAGACCTCGGACGGCGTCACGGTTCGCACCGAAGGCGGCGTCACCATCGACGCGCGCACTTGCATTGTGGCGGTCCCGACCAACGTTCTCCGACACATCGAGTTCGCTCCAGGGCTCAGCCCGGAGAAGAACAGCGCCCTGGCCGACAACCACCTCAGCCGCGCCTACAAGTGCATCATCCTGGCCCGCAACCTCCCCAGCGGCCCTCTCGCCATCGGCTCGGACGCTTTCCAGGCGCTCTTCATGAGTACGAAGGTCACAGACGGCACCTACGTCCTCATCGGCTTCGGCGCCGAAGGCGTCCAGCACATGGACCTTACGGACAACGGCCAGGTCGAGAAGGCCGTGCGAGCTTACTTCCCCCAGGCAGAGGTCCTGGCCGTCGAGGCACACAATTGGAACGACGACCCGCTGTTCGATGGCACTTGGCGGATCGACCCAGGTGGTGCGGCCCTTCCCTTCCTCACGGCAATGAACCAGCACGAAGGTCGAATCGTGTTCGCGGGCACGGATATCGACGACTCCGTCTGGCGAACCTGGATAGAAGGGGCGCTCAACAGTGCAAAACAGGCGGTCAGCCAGGTCGCCATCCAACTCCGACAAGACGACGTCTAAGCCCGAATCCACCGACCAGCTTCCCGCGTGCGTGTGATCGCGGATTTGAGGTATGTGATCGCAAATTTCAGGTGTGGGCGCGAGTGAGTCGCTGGTCTGCCCGGCTTCTACACGTGAGGGTTCTGTTCGGGCCTGATGTGGCCGTGGACGGGTTCAGGTAGCGGAGGGTGGCCCGTATCCGATTCTGTAGTGACACAAGAACATCCATGGCTTCGCCCAGGGCCAGTGGGTGGGTAGGTGCAGACGTGGTCGGCCTTGGGGTGTGTCAGGGGGCGGATACGGCCACGATCTCGCGGCGCAGAGTGGCGCCGCGGGCCACGGCGCAGTCGGTGCCGGCCAGGACTCCGGTGGCGCGTAGCAGGGTGGCGGGCGATCGTCGCGCACAGCACCCGGGCGGAGTTGGCGGCGAAGGAGCCTGAGGGCATGTGGGCCAGAGGTCCGTCCGGCATTCGCACCGGTCAACGCCCACCCGACCGGCACCCCGTGGATGGTGCACGTTCTGCAAGAACGCTCGCTTCGACCCTGCGGAGGGAACAACATCGTGCCTGCCATCGATTACTATCAACGATATGAAGCAAGCCCGTGGTCGTCGCGGACCAACCGACCGGGAGCGGCCAGCTCGGCTAGCCCAAGCCGCGCTCAGTGTAGCCACCGAGCGCGGCTTGGGTGAACTGAGCCATCGTGCAGTGGCAGAGCGGGCCAGCGTTCCTCTAGGATCAACCACCTACCACTACACTGATCGCCACGATCTGCTTGCCGCCGGTATGCGCGAGGCTGTGATCGAGTGTCGTGTGGCCGTCGATGACTGGAGTCGAACGCTCAATCGCGACAATGTCATCCGCAAATTGGCTGAGTGGATTCATTCGCAGGTAGCGCCCGGGATGGCACGGGATCGACTTCTGCTCTGGTTCGAGTTCAGCGTGATGGCAGTGCGATTCGATGATCTGAAACTAGTCAATCATGACTGGGACTCGATACTGCCCGATGCGTTGCGCCCACACGTCGGACCGGAACTGGCCGACGAGTGCAACGTGGCGACGAACGGACTATTGTTCAACATCCTGATGCACGACCTTTCTCCCAGCCGATCTGAGATCGAGGATAGGCTCACGAAGTGGCTGGTGCGAGACTGACGTCAGGCGACGAGTCGGTGTCGGGTGTCGGCGACTTAGCTCGATCGCTCACTGGTGGACCACCCTTGTGTCGGTGGTTTCAGATGGACTGCCGATGCACCCGAGGTGCCGCCGGGGTCGCTGCCCTGCTCGCTTGACACGATCGATGTCCGGCATGAGTTCTGCAGGGCCCGGCGGTCGCCCGGGCCGCGCCGACCGTCGACAGGGCTGAGCGCCACCGAGCGCCGAACAGTGGGCGAACCGGCTGCCGCGTCCCGGCGCCGCACGAGGGTGCCTCCCCACTGGGTCTAGCAGCGAGGAGGCTGACATGAAGTCAGTCAGAAACACCCTGCCCGAGGAACCACCCAACGCCCGGACCTGCGGCATCGACTGGGCCCGCGACGACCACGCCGTCTCGATCGTCGATGCCCGCGGCCGTGAGACCCACCGCTGCACCGTCGAACACAGCGCCGCCGGGCTGCACGAACTGCTCACCGTCCTCGCCGACACCCTGCGCGCACCGACCGCACCCGACGGGCGCCGTTGACCCCCGACCCCCGACCACCCGGCCACCGTCGCGCTGCGCCACCTCTGCCGGGCCCGCAAGGACCTCGTCGCCCACCGCGTCGCGCTCGCCAACCAGCTGCGCGCGCACCTGCGCAACGTCTTCCCCGGCGCGGTCGGC